>JAZULH010000050.1:0-4112 GCA_045602985.1 Acutalibacteraceae bacterium
GCTTCCCGCTGCTCCAACGAGAGAAGCAAGCCATTCTTGCTCAGTTCCTTTATATCCGTTGTCAACAGCAAGCTCGTATGCGGATTTGCCATTAGAACCATTTGTGCCGTTAGCACCATCTTTACCAGCTTCTCCTACAAGAGATGCAAGCCATTCTGTTAATACCGCAAAAACAATAAATACTCCAAAACCAATGTAACGGAAAAGTTGACGTAATACTCCGTATTCATCCAAAAAATCAATAAGCAAATATATCACAGTGCTTCCGTACAAACCGATTAAAGCACCTGAAATCACAAAATGAATATCATTCGGCAGTTTATCAATGAAATACAAATCAGCCTTCTGCAACGGATTTTTAACACCAATAAGGTGCAACCACATACAAAGCAGTACAACACCTATAATAAATGATGCAAAAAATTCCACAATCAAAACAGTCGCGTTCTGTTCTACGGCAACCTTATAGGAGTTGTACGCTACAGAATAAACATCGTTGCCCTTGAACTCCTCATCAAAGTACAGGCAAACTATACCCTTATCAAAGCTTCCGCTTTCCCTGTCAAGCCTTAGTTTATCAAAGCCGACACATTCAAAATTACCGTTTGCATAATAAACATAGTGCTTTTTAGTATTTATATCATCAGGTACAGCATCAATATTACTGTATACCTTGCCGTCTGTTGTTACAACATAATACTTAAGATTTTCCCTTGATGCAAGTGAATCTGCAGAATACGGCTCGTTTGTATAATTATTATAGTAATAACCGTTAACAGCTGAGTCATATTCCTCTGACACAAACGCTTTTACATTATCCTCACCGTACGTATACGGAATATCAATCTGAAGATTAATAACAATATAATCATCCGGTGCAAAATTAACGGTTAATTCCACTCCGCATGGCTCACTTGCTGCCAAAGCCTCGTCACGAACCAAGGATTCATAATCAAGAAACTCTAATCCGCTCTTGGTTGCAAGTGCATACTCTGCCACCTTTATATTTTCAGGTGCATTATCATCTCTGTAATTATATTTTATGCTTGTTGTTTCAGTTTCCTTGACAGTATCCGACTGTATTGTGGGCTCAGTTACAGCTTGCGAAGCCTCGGTCGATGATTCGGTAGTATCATATATTGATCCGACAACAATACTGTCAACATCATAATTATAACGGAATGTTGTATGCGAGCTGTCACCACCTATATATTCGCCGTCCTGAAAGTTGTCCGCGGAGCTTTCGTATCTGTAATAATCATAATCCCAGTTTTCCACAGCATAAAGCAGCTCACTACGTATCAAATCAGCTTTTTTGTTAAGAAAATAATCTGAAACCTCGTTAACTACCCTTTCCTTCTGTTCATTAACCGCTTTAAAGTAACCCGCCTCATTCTCGCGCGCCAAAGAAGCGGCGTTAAAAAAATCGCTTTGGAATTTTTCCATAAAATCCCAGCTTTCGGTAAAGGGTATATAGTCCTGCTTAATAAAGGATTCAACACCCAGAACACAGCAGCACAAAACAAACTTGCCTGCAGTCATAAAAGAAAAGCTGAACACAATAACTGCCATCAACCAACAAATAAACTTAGTAACTATTGAATACTTAAAATTTTTCAACCTTGTACCCAAGACCCCACACCACCTTTAAATATTTAGGTTCTTTAGGATTAATCTCGATTTTTTCGCGGATATTTTTGATATGTACGGTAACTGTTTTTTCTACCTTGAATGCAGGTTCGTTCCACACTGCCTCATAAATCTGAGCACTTGAAAGAACTCTGCCGGCATTTTTCATAAGATACTCAAGAATGCTGTACTCACGAGCTGTAAGCTTTACTGTTTCACCATCAACCTGTACCTCTTTAGAGTCGGTATCAAGAGTAAGACCGCCGCAAACAAGCATACTTTCATTTTCAACAATACTTCCTAACTTAACATAACGTCTGATCTGGGAACGGACACGTGCCATAAGCTCCAACGGATTAAACGGCTTGGTAACGTAATCATCTGCACCGAATCCCAGACCCGAAATTTTATCCGTATCCTCACTTTTGGCAGAAAGGAAAATAATAGGAAAGTTATACTTCTCTCTGATTTTAAGAGTTGTTCGCAAACCGTCAAGACGCGGCATCATAATATCAAGAACAAGACAATGTATTTCGTTGCTCTCAACAACCGATAATACCTCAACTCCGTCTGTTGCAGTCAGCACATTATAACCTTCGTTTTCAAGGTAAATTCTGATTGATTCAAGTATGGCTGAATCATCATCACAAACAAGAACTGTGTACATATTTAACCTCCGGAAAGTTAAATTAAGGATAAATATCCGCTACTCTGATTCATCCTGTTTAAATACTACAACAGGAGAATCAAAATGAAGTAATAAAAAAGTAAAGAAAATATTAAGATTATTAATTATATTTTAGTACCTAACAATATTTAAATCAATAGATAAAAACTTGAAAAAAGCTTTTCAGGGAAGTATTATTAAATTGACGGAGGTGCTGTTATGAAAAGCTCATCTGAAATTATAAAGGTAACAAAAGAGAATCTTTCAACTACAAACAACGGCATATTTCAGGGTTGGGGCACAAGCCTTTGCTGGTGGGCAAACCGTATCGGATATTCGCCCGAGCTTACAGAAAAAGCCGCTGAGCTGTTTTATGGTGAAAGCGGTTTAAGACTAAATATAATGCGTTACAATATCGGAGGTGGCGATGACCCTTCACACAATCATATCAAACGCACGGATTCTATGATTCCGGGTTGGATAAAATATGACAGAATCAACCATAAATATGTTTATGACTATACTGCCGACACAAATCAGCTTAATGTTCTGCGTGCTTGTTATGAAAAATGTGTAAAATGCGCTTATGTTGAAGTGTTTTCAAATTCACCTCCCTACTTTATGTGTAAAAGCGGTTGCTCATCAGGTGGTGAAAACCCTAATGAAAATAACCTGAGAGATGATTGTTACGGACAATTTGCAGAGTATCTTGGTAATGTAACAGAATATATAAACAATGCTTTAAAAATTAAAGTCAATTCAATTTCTCCGATGAACGAGCCTGACACGGACTTCTGGCACCTTAATAGCGAAAAACAAGAGGGCTGTCACTTTGATGCAGGTGAAAGCCAGAATAAAATTATTATTGAGACTGCAAAAGCTATACAGAAAAGAGGTCTTGACCACATAGAAATCGTGGCAAGTGATGAAACCTCAACAGATAAAGCCTACAATTCATATATGAAATACTCTGATGAAGCAAAGGCCTTGATGGACAGAGTAAGCACCCATACTTACGGAACCGAACAAATCTGTAAATTGGGTAAATTAATGAAAAAAGTTGAAATGAATCTGTGGATGAGTGAAACTGATTGGGGCGACACCGCGGGAGAGAACGCAGGAGAAATGGGTGCAGGCTTGTGGATAGCAAATAAAATAATAAGTGATATAAACGGATTATCCCCCTCCGCCTGGGTATTGTGGCAAACAATAGACTATCATAAAAGCAAGGACGGATATATGGGAAACCGAGATTTCGGAATACCAAACACCGATAATGGCTATTGGGGAATTTCTTTTGCAGACCACGACAGCAAGGAAATAATTCTTACACAAAAATTCTATTGTTTTGGTCAGTTTTCAAGATACATTCGTCCGGGTGACACACTAATACATATAAACAGTAATACTCTCGGAGCAATAAGACCAACAGATAAGACTCTGACATTGGTTTCAGTAAATGATACATCCCTACCAATGAATGTTACTTTTGATGTGTGCGATTTCAAGGAAAAGGGCGTATTCAAAACAATACGTACAAGCGGAAGCATATCATCGGGTGAAAGCTGGGCAGAGTCAGAGGAAGCCCGATTTGACTCTCCCATCATAAACTTACAGCTAAAGGAAAACTCCGTTACAACATTTATAATAAAATAATAAACATCCACCCGCCAACCGGGTGGTTTTTCATATGCGGGCATAGCCCTATGTTCTTCGCGTATGCGTAAACGCATAAGTACGGTCTGCCAGTTGCGTAAGATTGTTACTTGCTACCCGTAAACGGGCCGTATCCACTCATTGTCAACTGGTCACCCAT
>JAZULH010000051.1:0-3460 GCA_045602985.1 Acutalibacteraceae bacterium
TAGATAGTAACCTGAAAGAAGTCAATATCATAAACCTAACTGCACATTTTTAAAACAAAAGTGCACATTAAAGCAATTATCGGTCAATATTGATTTCAATTCAACATATCATAAAAAGCAAGGAGCTTCTTTATTAAGACACGGCAAAAGGCTGTCGCTTTCGCAACAGCCTTAGTTTATTGAGTGCTTTTTTCGTGGGGGATCTCTCAGGTTTTCACGCTAACCGTCAACCTGTTGCTTTCACCATTGTATGAAAGCAACAAGTTCTTCCAGCCTGCAGAAGCTCTCCATCAGCCTGATGCCACCTCTCCTTTCAGGAGAGGCAGCAACCTTAACTTTTAGGTTTCATCTGAAGGCGTAGAAGCGTCCCTCGTGTTAGATTCAGCCTATTTTTTCAACCCTCACAATTATTTTACTGTGACTTTCGTAATAAATCCGATATGTAACACCCTCTTGAAAGTCTTCATTATAAATTTTTCTTTTAGAAAAAGCATCCAACGTAAATCCAGGATCAGGGTTGTTTTCATCAATAAAAACATATTTATTAACAAATAGACCTATTCTTTCATGGTAATATCTTTTAAATTCTCCGTCAAAAAATTCTACAGAAGGATTTAATACCCACCAACCATTATAAAACATAATTACAAAAGATATAACTATTCCAACTAATGCACACAGTATTGTTTTCTTGTCCTTTTGCTTTTTCTTTTTATCCGTAATCTTAGTAATAATAATCAAGAATACATTTATAATCAGTATAAGCCCTCCATCAGATAAAGTGCGATAAACAATACCACTATAATCAAACACCAAGTAAGCCTCCCGTCACATTAGCTAAAACAGACCCTAACGAATCTATCATCTTAGAAGCAAAATTGAACATATAACCAACATTGTTTAGTTTATTCTCTATCTCTGTCCTTGTAATACCGGGATACTTTTTATACTGCTGTCCGGCATATGTTGAATAGTTCGGTGGTCTTTTTGACTGAACAAAATCATCAAGTTTTCCAGAGATTTTTCCAAATCCAAAATCAATAACAGTCCCCATTGTAACTTTATACATAGCTTCACTAAAACTTAAATCTTCACCATTGATTTTAAGCTCAACATACTCACACCCAACCGTAATTATATTACACACAAAATCTTTAGCTAGACCTCCACCAGGAATTAAACTAGTTATTGCAGAAGAGATATAGGCACTAGGAGGAGATTTTGGCTTTAACATATCCCATCCTCTTTCGCCGTCCATAAAGTTTCCTACAACATCTGAAACATATTGCTCTGCAACTCCAATAAGTGCATTTACAAACCATAAAGCTCCGCTTTTGTCGACACGTGTTACAGGATTATTGTCACAGTATGAAAACAGGTTTTTGTCAGTTAATGCATCGGGTGTTGCATTGATAACAGCGGCATCATCAGCATTCAAAAACCTACCCGTTTCAGCATCATAATATCTGCTGTTTAAATAATATAACCCTGTCTCGCTATCGTAATAATAGCCACGATATCTGAACGGATTTATCTCATTCCACCTTGCCGCTGTGCCACTTAAAGCACCACCGCTTACATTGGTTTCGGCAATTATATTACCCCAAGCATCATATTCATACTTGACAACCATGTTGCCGCTTGCATTATAAATGCCGATAATATCACCTTGCTGATTAGTTGCAAGATATATTGTATATGATGTTCCGTCAGGCTCATAATATTTTATCGAAGTCGGTGCTCCGTAGCTATCGTATGAATAATATATTTCCGTTCCGCCACGGTTTTCATACATAAGCTTACCGCTTACATATTGATAGTTGGTTGTAACACCGTTAACGGTTTTACTTGCTCTTAAGCCGTCAGCATCATAGCTATATGTAACACTTGTATCGCCCTTAGTATAGCTCTTAAGCTCTCTCGTGTCCCAATCGAGGGTTGCACCACGGTAAGAAACAGGATTGCCTATGGCATCATATGCAATATCCTCACCGTCATATTCGGTTAAAATATTATTCCAACCTGCGTTAGCATCTTCGCCGTAAGCATAGCTTATTGTCTGCTGAACTGCACCTAACGAGCCTGTTGTATATGCATAAATTTTCTTTGCAGTTAAGTTGCCGTAATTATCATATACAAACTCATAGGTCTTGTTATCGGTTTTGTTGTTCTCTCTTATAAGCTGGTTCAGGCTGTCATATTCATAGCTTCTGAATGCCTGACCGTTAAGCTTTGTTTTAACGCCTTTTTCGTACGGCGGGCAACGCCCGACCCGGCGGCGGGTTTAGCACCGCCGAGTTAATTTGTTATCACTTTTCTTCCGAAGGCACAGAACCGTCCCCTGTCTTCCTCTTCATGTGTTCCTTAATTATTTTAATGAACGATAGTATAGTATAAAATAAAAATAAAAAAGAAATTAAAATTTGTATTTTATCCAAAATATGAATATAATCTTTTACTAGTATGAATACTAGCATGGAATAAATTACAATAATATCTATCTTTTTTTTCATATATTACACCTCATTTTATTCATTTATTATCGATAATAATGAAGCTATAAGTACAAGAGTGCTACCTAAAACTCCTAATAACGGCCCACCCAAAGCATTTCCTAATACTGCCGCATCAATTACAGAAATTACATTAGAAGACAACACAAAAGAACTACCAACAAAAGCAGTTGTATTAATCGTCTTTTCCGGAGTTGAAAATCTATCAACAATAAAATCTGCTACCGGTTCTGCCGCTTGCCGCTGTGAAGCACTTTGCATTTGCAAACCTTGATAATAACAATCTGCAACATAATTTAAAGTACCTTTAACCATTTTCTGCTGTGTCACAGCCATTTCCAGTTCCATATTACCTTGTCTTATACAGGCATCGTTTATGGTTATATATGCATCTTTTACAAACTCTACTGCAGGTTCAATAACATTATCATTAACCCATTCTGCAGCCTTATTGATACCATTTTTAATATCATTCCAAGTAGGCCAGCTTCCTGTTATATCAATCATATTTATATGGTTGTTAAAACCATATGTAAACATATTGTTACCCTGTATTGTTCCGCCAACAGCTGATATTCTACTGTCAGCATTTATAAACCTACCCGTTTCAGCATCATAATATCTGCTCTGCAGATAATAGAGCTCCGTTTCACTATCCCAATAATAGCCACGGTATCTGAACGGGTTTACTTCATTCCAATCAAGTTCAGCGTTTTCTGTGCTGTTAGTTACAGAAACAATATTACCCCAAGCATCATATTGATACTCAACAACAGCATTTCCGTCTTTATCATAAAGAGCTATAACATCACCTAAAGGATTTGTGACAACGTAAATCATTGTCATATTGCCGTTGGCGTCAAAATATCTTATGCCCGATATAATGCCGTTGCTTACAAAGAAATAATATTTTTCAGCTCCGTTGCATTCTTCATACATCAACTGAC
>JAZULH010000052.1:0-15805 GCA_045602985.1 Acutalibacteraceae bacterium
CGCCCGTATGGCAAGCGGGGCCATCCTTTCTTACTCTTACCGTCAATGCATCAAAATCGCAATCTGCGGTAATGCTGACAATATGCTGATAATTACCACTGGTCTCACCCTTAAGCCAAAGCTCCTGACGAGAACGACTCCAGAAGCAAGTAAGCTTCTTTTCCAGGGAAATTTCAAGACTCTCCCTATTCATATATGCAAGGGTCAGTACATCCCCTGTGGCATCATCAACAACAATTGCAGGAATAAGTCCCTTTTCATCAAACTTTAATTTCTCAATATCAAACATAATTATAACCTCACAGTAATGTTATTTTCTTTAAGTGTATTTTTCAAATCCTTTACAGTAACCTCGCCATAATGGAATATGGATGCCGCAAGACCTGCGCTGACTCCCGGAACTGTGTTGAACAAATCAACAAAATCCTGCTTTGAGCCCGCACCGCCGGATGCAATAACAGGCACATTGACGAGGGCGCAAACTGCCTCAAGCATTTCAATATCAAAGCCCGATTTAACACCATCGGTATCAATTGAGTTAACAACTATCTCCCCTGCACCGTTTTCAACACCCTGCTTAATCCATTGCAGTGCATCAAGACCTGTATTCTCTCTGCCGCCTTTAGCAAATACCTTGAACTGACCTTCAACACGCTTAACATCAACGGAAAGAACCACGCATTGATCACCGTATTTTTCTGCTGCCTGACGGATTAATCCCGGGTTTCTGATAGCACCCGAATTAACGCTGACCTTGTCAGCACCGCATTTAAGCACCCTATCAAAATCGTCAAGTGTATTAATGCCGCCACCTACTGTAAGGGGTATAAACACCTTTGATGCGGTTTCCGTAAGAATATCGGTAAAAAGCTTTCTGCCATCTGATGATGCGGTAATGTCATAAAAAACAAGCTCATCTGCACCGTTACTGCTGTAATACTCTGCAAGCTGTACCGGTGAGGATATCTCATTAAGATTTTCAAAATTTGTTCCTTTAACAACTGTACCGTTACGCACATCAAGGCAAGGGATTATACGCTTGGTTATCATTTTGTAACCTCCAGAGCATCACTGATTTTAATTGCACCTGTGTAATAAGCCTTGCCTATAATGGCACCAAAAAGCTTCATATCGTTAAGTGCTTTTACATCCTCAAGGCTTGAAACACCGCCTGATGCAATAATATTAACCTTGAATTTCTGCGAAAGCTCTTTATAGAGCCGGCGATTGGTGCCTTGCATTGCACCATCCTTTGAAATATCGGTGCATATTACCGTAGAAACACCGATTTCCTCCATCCTTTTAAAGAAATCGAGTGTAGTATACTCTGATTTTTCAACCCAACCCTTAATTGCAACCATACCATCCTTGATATCGGCTCCGACAGCAATTTTATCGCCATAGGCTGCAACTGCCGCCTTGAGAAAAGCCTCGTCTGTTACTGCAGCTGTACCGAGAATTACGCGACGCACACCGGCATCAAGATAGGCTTTGACAGTTTCCATTGAACGGATACCGCCCCCAACCTCCACATTAAGGCTTGTGTTCTCAACAAAGCTTTTAATAATATCAATATTGGGTGTGCCTCCATCTCGGGCACCCTCAAGATCAACAGTATGAAGCTCTGTTGCACCTTGCCTTTCAAAATCCTTTGCTATTTCAACAGGGGTTTCGGAGTAAACTGTAAGGGCATTATAATCACCCTTCAAAAGTCTTACTGCCTTGCCCTCATATAAATCAATTGCAGGAAAAATCTTCATTGTACATTTCGGAGCAATGCTCCGCCTTTCCGTAAATTATAACTCACAAAATGCTTTTAAAATATTAAGACCCACATCTCCGCTTTTCTCCGGATGGAACTGACAACCAAAAATATTACCCTTACCTACTGCAGCAGTAACAGGTATGCCGTACTCTGACGTGGCAATAACGGAATCGTCACAATCCGTTGCGTGGAATGAGTGAACAAAATAAACAAAATCGCCTTCGTTTATATACTTGAACAAAGGACTTTCGCATTTAAAATCAAGCCCGTTCCAGCCCATATGAGGCACATTAAGCTCACCGGGGATTTTACCCTCAAGAGGCACTACATTGCCTTTAAGAAAGCCCAGCCCCTCATGAACACCATATTCATAGCCTTTTTCAAACAGCAGCTGCATACCAAGGCAGATACCAAGGAAGGGCTTGCCGTTTTCTGCTTCTGACTTAATGGTATCCACAAGACCGGTTGAATTCAGCTTATTGATTGCATCGCCGAAGGCACCAACACCCGGCAGTATAATTCTGTCGGCATCTCTGATAACCTGTTCATTATTTGTAACAACTGCCTCTACCCCGATTTTTTTCAGGGAGCACTGCAGAGAAAACAGGTTACCTACGCCGTAATCTATTATTGCAAGCATTATAAAACTCCTTTAGTTGAGGGGATTTCATCCTTAGCCTTTTCATCAATTGCAACCGCTTTTTTCATTGTGCGTGCAAGTGATTTGAACGTACCCTCAATAATATGGTGGCTGTTAACACCATCAAGACGACGAACGTGGAGTGTTATGCCTGCATTAAATGCAAAGGCAATAACAAACTCCCGCAGAAGCTCGGTATCGAAGTCCCCTACCATAGGTGCAGGAATTCTCATTCTGTAACGAAGATACGGTCTGCCTGAAATATCAACTGCAGTAAGAATGAGAGCCTCATCCATTGGCAGAATTGTACTGCCGTAGCGCTTGATACCCCTTTTGTCGCCCAAAGCATCCTTGAAAGCCTGACCGAGCGCAATTCCGATATCCTCGGTAGTGTGGTGACCATCTACCTCTAAATCACCGTTACATTTAACAGTAAGGTCGAATCTGCCGTGTTTTGCAAACAAAACCAGCATATGATCAAGAAAACCGATACCTGTGCTTATTTCGTTGACACCTGTGCCGTCGAGATTTATTTTAACATAAACATCTGTTTCTGCCGTTTTGCGGGAAATTTCTGCAATACGCATTTATTTATCCTCCAGAATCTGTTTTACGGTACCCACAAACACTTCCATTTGCTCCTTAGTACCAATTGTTATTCGATTATAATTTTTTATGCGCGGTGATGTAAAATGGCGCACAAGAATACCTTTATCCTTAAGCTTGAGATACAGCTCACCACCATTGATACGTTCACTCTGTGCAAATATGAAATTTGCCTTTGAATCAGTAAAATCGAAGCCCAGTTTTTTTAGCTCTGCCTTAGTGTACTCACGGAATTCGGCAATAGCCAAGCAATTATTGCTGTAATACTCCCGAGAATCAATGGCAGCCGCGCCTGCAACAAGTGTAAGACGGTTTATGTTATAAGGATTTGTTGAATACCTGAGTTTGTGCAAATCGGCAATAATTTCTGCACAGCCGATGGCATAACCGAGCCTTGCACCTGCCATTGAGCGTGACTTTGAATATGTCTGCACTACAAGGAGATTATTGTACTTTTTAACAAGGCCCACGGCACTCTCAGCACCGAAATCCACATAAGCCTCGTCAACAACGACAACATAATCGGGATTTGATGCCACTATCCTTTCAATCTGAGAAAGGCTAAGAGCAATGCCTGTAGGTGCATTGGGATTTGCAATAAACACACATCCGTCAACACCGCAGAATTTATCGACATCAATGGTAAAATCATCATTAAGAGGAATTTCAGTATAATCGGAATTATGCAGGTTAGCGAACACGCTGTAAAAGCCGTATGTAATATCAGCAAAATATGATTTTCTGCCGTTGGCACCATAAGCCATAAAAGCAAAGTTAAGAATATCGTCCGAGCCGTTTGCAAGCATAATATTCTCACTTTTCACACCATAATAGTCAGCAAGCTTTTGTGTGAGCACCCTGCCGTCAGGGTCAGGATAAAGACGTAACAGCTCAGTCTGACCTGCATTCAGTGCATTTATAACCGCCTGTGACGGTGGATATGGTGACTCGTTTGTATTAAGCTTAATATACTTCTTGTCCTGCGGCTGCTCACCGGGCACATAAGCCGCAAGACCGTTATAGCGTTCATCAAGGAATTTACTCATTTTACTTCTCCACTCTGATACTTACACTCTTGGCGTGTGCATCAAGACCCTCTTCCTTTGCGAAGCGCACAACCTTATCGGCAATGCCTGTAAGAGCCTCTCTGCTATAATAAGAAAACTGTGTTTTCTTAACAAAATCATCAACTGAAAGCGGACTTGAAAAACGTGCAGTACCGTTTGTGGGCAAGGTGTGGTTAGGACCTGCAAAATAGTCTCCCAATGCCTCCGGACAGTTTTTACCGAGGAAAACCGAGCCTGCATTTTTAACAAGGCCAAGGTATTCAAACGGATTATCCACGCAGATTTCCAGGTGCTCGGGAGCAAGTATATTGGAAACCTCAACCGCCTTTTTAAGGGAATCTGTAATTATAATCTTGCCGTTTGTATCAATAGAACAACGTGCAATTTCCTCACGCGGTAACAAGGGAATCTGTTTTTCGAGCTCATCGCTTACCTTTTGTGCAAAATCGGCACAATCGGTAATAAGAACAGCTGTAGCCATTTTATCGTGCTCTGCCTGTGAAAGAAGGTCTGCAGCAATGTGTGCAGGGTTGTTTGTACCATCTGCAACTACGAGAATCTCACTCGGACCTGCAATCATATCAATATCCACCATACCGAAGACCTGCTTTTTTGCCTCAGCAACAAAAGCATTACCCGGCCCTACGATTTTATCAACCTTAGGCACGGTTTCTGTACCGTAAGCAAGAGCGGCAACTGCTTGAGCACCACCAATCTTAAACACTCGGTCAACACCTGCAATTTTTGCAGCAGCAAGGATAACAGGCTTAACCTTTCCTGCCTTGGCAGGTGTAACCATAACAATTTCACTGCAGCCTGCAATTTTTGCAGGAACACAATTCATAAGAACAGATGACGGATAGGATGCTGTGCCTCCGGGTACATAAAGACCCACCTTTTCGATAGGCATAACCTTTTGACCAATAATAATTCCGTCATTATCGTTTATAACAAAGCTGTTGCGTACCTGCCTGGAATGGAAGGCTGTTATATTTGTCTTTGCCTGTTGGAGAATACCGATAAGCTCGGGATCAACCTGTGACATTGCATCTTCTATTTCCTCAGATGTTACTTCAATAACATCATCAACAGCACCATCGAACTTTTTGCAATATTCAACAAGGGCTTTATCTCCGTTTTCACGGACATTTTTTATAATATCACAGACAATACCTTCAACATCAACAGTCTGTTCAGTACGTTCCAGAATTTCATCAATTGAAATTTCATTGTTATTATATATTTTAATCATTTCTTTTCCTCCACAATGGCAGACATAGAATCTCTGAGCTTATCGATGATTTGTGACTTAAACTTATAGCTTGCCTTGTTTGAAATAAGTCGGGCACTGATATTTACAATTGTTTCCTTTGGCTCAAGCCCGTTTTCAAGGAGTGTTGCGCCCGTTTCGACAATATCCACAATAACATCGGAAAGACCGAGAATAGGTGCAATTTCAATAGATCCGTTAAGCTTGATTATATCAATATCACGGCACTTGCCGCTATAGTAGGTTTTGGCAATATTAGGGAATTTGGTGGCAACTCTAAGTGTACCTGTGCCCTTATCTGTAAACTCGTTTTTGCCTGCAACACACATACGGCATTTTCCCATATCAAGATCCAGAAGCTCGTAAATATCGGGAGAATATTCAAGGAGAATATCTTTACCTGCAACACCTATATCTGCAGCACCGCGTTCAACATATATTGCAACATCAGATGGCTTAACCCAGAAATAGCGAACCTTCTTTTCGGGATTTTCAAAAATAAGCCTGCGGTTTTTCTCGTGAATCTGCGGACACTCAAAGCCGGATTGCTCGAACATTGCATAGACCTTTTCGCCCAATCTGCCCTTTGGTAAAGCCACATTAAGATAACCGTCGTTCAACGAATCATCCGAAGAAAAGTCTGATGAATTATCAAGAATCCTGTCTACCTCATCCAGATAAACGGCAAAACCGATTGCACCTGCATTTTTATTGACACGGCTCATAAGTCTGTCATAACGACCACCCGAAAGAACGCTGACCGGAACATTGTGCAAAAAGCCCTTGAAAACGATGCCGTTATAATAACTCATATCATTTACAACAGAGCAATCAATATTTATGTTGTCCTGATATCCCTTTGATGTAAGCATATCACACACACTGCAAAGCTCATCATACGCAGTCTGCATATCTGCATTGACAATTGCAGCACGGATTTTCGGCAGAGCATCTGACGGGGTGCCGTAAGCATTAAGTAAATCAAGGAGCTTTTGAGAAAGTGTTTCGCCAACGCCGAATTTACCGCAAAGCTCAAGTATAACACCTGAATTTTTTTCCGCAACGGCTGAAATCAACTCTGTTTTATTGCTTTCTGAAAGACCCATTGCATCAAACAGACTGTCAAGAATACCCATATGCGAAATATCCAGAACATAATCACGGCTGATGGCGTAAAGACTGCGTGCGGCAAGGTTAATAACCTCACAAACCTCGCGGTCAGTAATATCACCCATGCACTCTACACCTGTTTGCATAATCTCACTGAAGCCGCCTGCTTTTTTGGTAACGCGGTAAACATTTTCGTTATAATACACCTTCTGTACGCCGCAGACAGAGTCATCGAAATTTTTAATAATAGAAAATGTAACATCAGGCTTAAGAGCAAGAAGTCTGCCGTCTGTATCCGTAAAGGTAATGCAATTATCACTCACCAGGAAATCCTTGTTACTGCCGTAAAGGTCATATTCCTCAAACTTGCTCATCTTAAAGGGTTTATAACCATACTCCGAATAAAGACTGCGCAGCTCAAAAATAATGCGCTCGGAGTTATTAAGAACAGACAAATCTATACTCACTATTACTCAACCTCTTTTTCATTAAGTCTGTCAATAATTTTGCGGTAACCGCCCGTACCGTAAGAAAGGCACTTGTTCACCCTGCCGATTGTTGCAGAGCTTGCGCCTGTTTCGGCAGTAATGACGGTAAAGGTTTTACCCTCATCAAGCTTTTTTGCAACGCTGAGTCGCTGTGAAAGTGAAATAAGCTCGTTTATTGTACAAAGATCCTCAAAAAACTGATGACAATCCTCGCGATCCTGAAGGCTGAGTATTGCATCAAAAAGCTCATCAATACTGCTGTCTTTAAAAGGTGTCATAACTGATACCACGCAACAAAAGTGTTGCTCCTTTCATAAAATTATGCATAAAAAAGCGTGTTCATATAGTAGCACGCTAAAGCGCTAAAGTCAACACATTTTTGCACAAAAAGGCATTATTTTTACTTATTTGTTAATATAACTAAAAAGAAGGCATCGGCAACAAAATATATAGGCATTTTTCTGTCTTTTTTATTAAAACTTTTCCCTTTTTTACACTTGAAAAAAACAAAGTAATTATATATAATGATAAAGCAAAGACGCTGGAATAGCTCAGTTGGTAGAGCAGCTCATTCGTAATGAGCAGGTCGCGTGTTCGAGTCACGTTTCCAGCTCCAAAAAATCTCGTTCTTCGGAACGAGATTTTTTTATCCATTGCGAAAGCAATGGTATATCATCACACTTTAGTGTGTATATCATCGCCAAAGGCGTATATCATCAGACGCAGTCTGTATAATACTTTCGCAATGATGATATGCAAAGCGTTGCTTTGGTGATATACACTTTCTACGAAATTGATGATATACACGCTAAGGCGTGATTTTTCTTTCTTGCAAGAACTCAATGCAAGAATACTGAATGAGCTCATTGAGAAAATTGTGGTATCAGAAAAGGAAATCATTGACGGTGAGAAATACCAATGCGTGCATATATACTACAAGTTCGTGGGATTGATGAATATATAAACACTTGAAATAGTTAGCCTTAAATACACCCAAACACTCTGCCTATAACAAATGAATCCGTTTAACAGACTTATCTGCTAAACGGATTTTTGTATAACTGTACTTTTTCATTCATCAACGTTATTACTGTGTTTTCGTTTAATTTTCTTTATCAAAAAGTTGACAAGTTCCACTTCCCATACTATAACCGGCAAATATACTGCACCTCTATGTCTTACAACATCTAACCAATCAGGAATTGTGCAATAGAAAATGCCGTCACCACTTGGGTCAACATATTGATTCAGCTCATCATATAACTCAGTGTTATCTTTCGCCTTATATACAGCAAACTCTCTTTTATCACTATTAGTCTGGCGTTCATCCGTAGATCTTACGATATAAACGGAGCCATCATATACATAAAACCATAATTGTGAAATTGGCTCCTTAATACTTTCAAATATTCCGTCTGATTCATAAATACCAGGAATAGCAACATACAGAGCAAAGGATTTTTCATTTAAAATATAGAGCAGCTTGTAGCTTTCTTTTCCAGAAAGTTTGATTGCAGAATTATCTTTTAAAAGTCTGTCTATGCGTTCAACATCGTCCTCATCAATATTGAAATTTGTATCATTATGTAAATACTCTATACCTTTCTCGTTTTCTCCTGCAACCATATTATAGATAACCTCTTCTTCGGGTGCATTTTCCCAATACGAGATTTGGAAGGAATTTACTATAGATAAAATCAGAATATTTACAACCAATACAATTACAAAGGATATTGCAAGCCGTTTAGCTTCTTTCTTATTCATAATACCACTCCTCACTCGTAAAGTATCTTTATATTTGTAATATATCACAGTGAAAAATAAATTACAACTCCTTGAAACCACATCTAAAAGCTCACCCTTAACTACAACCATAGGTTGCAGGTTCGATTCCCGTCACCAGCTCCAAAAAACCTCGTTCTTGCGAACGAGTTTTTTTATTAATTGGTATAATTCTGCAACACATTTAATCTAGCATCGTAATCAGGTGTGGAATCCACCGATGCTCTGAAAAGTAGTTCTCCGTTATAATCATATCCGGAATAAACAGTTTCTGTGTAATACCAAATGGAACTTATGAATTCCGGTGTTTTTTCATATTCGCCTGTCATATTCTCAGATACAATCAAGTAAAAATCTTCGTATTCAATATATGCAGTTGGAGTTCCTGCATCATAATCTTTTAGCAATGCATCGTTATCGTATATAGCTTCACCATTTCTTTCTCCAATTTTCTCATATAAATCAAGATTATCAATACCCCGTTCTTTTTGAGTTATTTCAAGTTTACGGTTTATGGTAATAATATAATCAACAGAATATCCATCAGCGTTTTGTTTTGAAAAATCTCCATCGTTTGATTGTGAACTAACAGACAAAACAAATTTGTCATCTTGTATTTTCACTGAATTTAAGTCATCATAATCCGAACCACCAATGGTTGCGGTTTTTATAACCTTTCCCTTTGAATCTAAAATCGTCATATAAATATCCGTCGAAGAGTAAACACCCTGTGTTTTAGTTTCAGGGGTCTCTCTTGTTCCGAACAAATAGTATTTATTATCTATTTCAAAACAATAACTAAGTGCTTCACCCTCAACACTCTCAAAATCCGTATCAAATTGCACTTCACCAGAAGCATCACATTTAATCACTCGGGAAGCAAAGCCTTTTTCGCTTGCCCATACATTTTGGTCATACGCATAATCCTCAAAACCTACAACGAACAGGAAGCCCCCATCATTTGTTACCGTAAGAGTTCTAATATGGTATGCATCATCTGACTTGCACGAATAGGCGGATAGTTTATTGCCAAACAAATCTAGCATTTGAATATTATGAACAACTGAATGGTTTTCCTCATCTGAAGAAGAGATTTCTGTTTTGAGTACCCTCCCATCAAATGGTGTAGCATTATGAAAGATATTTTTCTTTACTACATTACGTAGATTCTCCGGAACTTCTCCTACCTGCTCAACTTTCTTTAACTCATCTTGATTTGAATAATCGGATTGCGTATCAGGCTTATCGAGTGAACATCCTGATAAAACACAAGAAAGAGCCAAAAATGTAAGTGTAAGAAAAATAGAAATTGACTTTTTCATATATACCTCTCTTTTGAATGATGAAAGTTAGAAAAACGGAGTTGCAATTTCATATTCAATATATCATAACCTAAATAATTTTTCAATGTTATCGGATGAAACCACGATTATTAACTGCACTTGCAACCATATAAATCCCGTCCGATTTTAGTGGCAGGAATAAGTCCGTACGTCTTTGGACGTTCGGACGGTTCACAACAGACGGCGATGCCGACTGTTATAAGGGTTTTGAGCATTTTGATTTTTACCACTTTCAAAAAATGCGATACTACTTTTTACAGACAAATCAGCCGTAAGCACCGATTTCAAAGGCTTTGTGGATACATACCAGCTTTATAAATTTAAAAATCCGTTCAACATTTTTTCATGCTAAACGGATTTTTTTATTATTTAATTACTGCATATTTAAAAATCTCTTGTGTTTGTGCTTTACTGAAGCCCTCAACCTTAATTGCATAAATCTTGCTTAAATCCGCCTTAGATTGGAAATAGAGGATATATGTTTCGTTATTATCCTCAGAGCGAATGTAGTGTCCG
This sequence comes from Acutalibacteraceae bacterium, assembly GCA_045602985.1. Classification (GTDB taxonomy): domain Bacteria; phylum Bacillota; class Clostridia; order Oscillospirales; family Acutalibacteraceae; genus DTU089. Next base: position 10,588 of record JAZULH010000052.1, read on the forward strand.
TTTGCAACTGTTTTATCATTTTCAGAAACAATATAGTGGGAATCACCATTACCCATCGGCAGCATTGTGCTTCTCATACAGCCATAGTACGCACATTGTTTTGTATAATCCTCAAAGGAACAGAAAAACTTTGTTTCCGGTGGTTGGGATACAAGGAAATCATTTAACATTTTATAATTGTAAGGTATGGCAACATCTGTACTGTACCCGTAATTTTCTATACCTTTTTTGGCAAAGGAATATACAATGGGATATTTTAAGGACTGATTGAAGTATTGTTTATGCTCATCCAGGGAAGGAATCGGCATACCTTGATTTTCATCATAAATAACAATATTTTTTCCCTTACCAAAATCAAGAACATATACCAATTCATTCTTTGTTTCTTTATATTCACCAAGGGTTTTATCTATATATAAATCGAAATATGAGTTACTGTAATTAGTCTTTGAAGTGTCCCCTGTTTTCCATACTTCACAATTGGCTGAAATACCGCTGTAGCTACCTTTTTCAAATTCAATCCGGTATATCATCAACGGTACCTTCAGAAATGCAAAAATACCAAATATCACAAGTACAGCTAAAAATACCGATACGGTTTTCAGTATGGCTTTTTTCTTATCTTTTTTGAACATATTGCCAACTCCCTTTATCAATTCCGCGGATGGGTCATTTACAACATTAATTTGGGGTTGTTCTGTTAATTGATCGTATTCTTTGGCACATTCAGAGCAAGCATCCAGATGATTTTTTATAATTTCGGCAGACTCACTACTGCAAAGCTCGTCAATATAAAGCGGTAATAAATCTTTAATTAAAGAACAATTTACTTTACTCAACCTCACTCATCCTTTCTTCAATTTGTTTTTTTGCCCTGAAATATGTAACTCTCGCCCAATTCTCCGTTTTACCGAACACATCCGCAATAGTAGAATACGGCATATCGCCCAGGGATTTCATATAAAAAACTTCTTTATAGGGTGTTCCTAATTTTACGGCTTCGGATAGAATTCTTTTTATACTTTCGTCTTTTATTACGCTTTCCTCTGTGTTACTGTCAGCAACTAAATTGGGATAGTCCAGAATATTTTCTGTTTGCTTTTTCCTTTTTAAATTCTGAAAAATGTTTTTTGCGATACTACATAACCATGTTTCAATTTTGCAGTCATTTTTGAAGGTATCTATCTTTTTAATTGCATTATAAAAAGTTTCCTGGGTTATATCCTCAGCCATACTCTCATTAAGGCACAAAGACAAAGCATAGCTTTTTACATACTTGTAATGAAGATTACACATTCTCTCTAAGTCATCCAAAGCCCTCACCCCTTTCATCTATACATTTACCCCTGACACCGCTTACTCTCTTTGTTTTCAACTATTAGAAACGCCAAAACGGATTTTATTACAAAGAATTTTAGTTGTATCGTAATTTATTAAAGAAAAACGAGCCAACCATTGATTGACTCGTTTAAATCTGATTAGTTAACTTTTACAATCCAGCCGTTTTTATCTTCACGCTTGCCCCACTGAATACCTGTGAGCTCATCGTAAAGGAACTGTGCAACGGGACCGATTTTGCTATCGTTGATAACAAGGTGCTCATCACCGTCAATGTACTCGCCAACAGGTGAAATAACTGCAGCTGTACCTGTACCGAAAGACTCTGTAAGAAGTCCGTTTTTGTGAGCTTCCTTAACCTCGTCAATAGAGAGCTTTCTCTCCTCAACCTTATAGCCGTTTGCCTTAAGAACATCAATACAAGATGCTCTTGTTACACCGGGAAGAATGTTACCATCCTCAAGTGTGGGAGTGATAACGGTTCCGTCGATAACAAAGAAAACGTTCATTGCACCAACTTCATCGATATATTTTCTCTCAACACCGTCAAGCCAGAGAACCTGAGCATAGCCCATTTTGTCTGCCTTTTCCTGACCAATGAGAGATGCAGCATAGTTACCGCCTGCCTTTGCCATACCTGTGCCACCCTTAACACAACGAACATACTCGCGCTCGATGTAAATCTTAACAGGGTCCATACCGTTAGCATAGTATGAGCCAACAGGTGAAAGAATAATCGCAAAAATATAGCTGTGTGATGCGTGAACACCAAGGAAAGCATCGGTAGCAATAATGAAAGGACGAATGTAAAGTGAAGTGCCGTCGCTGTGAGGAACCCAATCACTATCAACATCAACAACAGTTTTGATTGCCTCAAGAACCATATCAGGGTCAAGACGAGGAACACAAAGACGGTCGCAGGTGTTGTTCATTCTTTCAATATTCTTCTGAGGACGGAAAAGCTGAATTGAACCATCTGCAGTTCTGTAAGCCTTAAGACCCTCAAAAAGCTCCTGCGCATAATGGAAAACCATTGATGAAGGGTCAAGTGAAAGCGGACCGTAGGGTACTACCCTGCCATCGTGCCAGCCCTGACCTTCATCATAATTCATAATAAACATATGGTCAGTAAAGATTTTACCGAAGCCAAGCTTTGCCTCACTCTCAGGCTTTGCCTTGGGAGCAGTAGTTCTTTCAATCTTAAAATTATAGCTCATTGAAAAAAACCTCCTAATTAGTAATCATAGCCCAATTTGAGAGCAGTTTTGTTAACCTCCAGAAGATCCTGATGACGTGCAGATACAACCTTGCCGAGAGGTGCATCAATATTATCAAAGCCAAGCATCGGAACTTCTTTAAGGAGCTTACCTGTGATGATCATATTAGCAAGGGTGCTCATACCCTTTTCATTTGCGATTTCAGTTGAAGGAATGTAGTAAACATCAACATCTGTACGCTCAACCTTACGTGTGATAAGTGTTGAGTCGATGAAGATTTTACCACCGGATACAACCTCATTCTCATACTTGTCAAGTGAAGGAAGGTTCATGGCAACAAGTACATCAGGCTTACCAACGATAGGTGAACCGATGGGCTCGTCACTTACGATAACGCTACAGTTAGCTGTACCGCCACGCATTTCGGGACCGTATGAAGGGAGCCATGAAACCTGTTTGTTTTCAAGAAGGCCCTTATATGCAACAAATTTACCTGCAAAAAGGATACCCTGACCGCCGAAGCCGGCAAAAAGAATATTACAAGCGCTCATTATTTTGCCTCCTCCTCTGCGTAGATATCTTTATAAACACCAAGAGGATAGTAAGGAAGCATATTATCCTCAAGCCATTTAAGTGCTTTTTCGGGTGTCATACCCCAGTTTGTAGGACAGGTTGAAACAACCTCAACAAGAGAAAAGCCTTTGCCGTCAATCTGGTTCTGGAATGCCTTTTTGATAGCCTTCTTTGCCTTTTTAACATTGGCAGGGTTATTAACTGAAACACGCTCAAGGTAAGCAGCACCATCAACATTCTGAAGAAGCTCACAAACCTTTACAGGATAACCTACAGTCTCAACATCTCTGCCGTAAGGTGATGTCTGTGTAACCTGACCCGGAAGTGTTGTGGGTGCCATCTGACCGCCTGTCATACCGTAAATAGCATTGTTTACGAAAATAACTGTAATATTTTCTCGACGAGCTGCTGCATGAACAGTTTCTGCGGTACCGATAGCGGCAAGGTCACCATCACCCTGATATGTGAAAACAATGTTGTTTTCGGGGTCTGCACGTTTTACACCTGTAGCAACCGCCGGAGCTCTGCCGTGAGGTGCCTGGATAAAGTCTGTTGTAAAATAGTCGTAAGCCATAACAGAGCAACCAACAGGTGCAACACCGATTGTTCTGCCCTCAATGCCTAACTCCTCAATAGCCTCTGCAACAAGACGATGGATAATACCGTGTGTACAACCGGGGCAATAATGGAGAGGTGCATCGGTCAATACTTTTGATTTTTCAAAAACTACCATTATTTGTCGCCTCCTTCGTTGATTTCAACAATCTTTGCAAGTACTTCCTCAGGTGAAGGAATCATACCGCCTGTGCGGTTGCAAAGGTAAACGGGCTTTTTACATTCTGTTGCAAGTTTGATATCCTCAATCATCTGACCCATATTCATTTCAACAGAAAGGAATGCCTTGCATTTGTCTGCTGCGGCTCTCAACACCTTTTCGGGGAACGGCCAGAGTGTGATGGGACGAATCATACCAACCTTGATGCCCTTTTCACGTGCTTCAACAATTGCATTTTTGGCAACACGTGCAGTAATACCAAAGGAAACAACACAAATTTCTGCATCATCCATAAGGTACTCTTCAAAGAGAACCTCATTTTCTTCTATTTCCTTATATCTTTCAAAACGCTCAAAGTTTGTTTTCTCCAACTCTTCGGGCTTAAGGTAAAGAGAGTTAACAATGTTGTGCTTTCTCTCACCCTTTGTACCTGTAAGTGCCCAAGGCTTGGGGAATGTCTTGGGTGCTGTATCGGGAAGCTCAACAGGCTCCATCATCTGACCGAGTGTACCGTCAGCAAGAATCATTGCAGGAACTCTGTATTTGTCTGCAAGGTCAAATGCAGTTGCAGTAAGGTCTGCCATTTCCTGAACTGATGCAGGAGCAAGAACAACCTTCTTGAAATCACCGTGGCTACCGCCCTTAACTGCCTGGAAATAGTCAGACTGTGAAGGCTGAATACCGCCAAGACCGGGACCGCCGCGCTGTACGTTAACGATAAGTGCAGGAACATCACTGCCTGCTATGTATGAAATACCCTCGCTCTTAAGAGAAACTCCGGGGCTTGAGCTTGATGTCATAACACGCTTGCCTGTAGCAGCAACACCAAGAACCATATTGATAGCAGCGATTTCACTCTCTGCCTGAAGGAAAACACCGCCTATTTTGGGCATACGCTTTGCCATATAAGCAGCAATTTCTGTCTGAGGGGTAATGGGATAACCGAAATAGTGCATACAGCCTGCTCTGATAGCAGATTCAGCAATAGCCTCGTTGCCCTTCATTAAAACTTTTTCACCCATTATTTTCACCTTACCTTTCAACAGTTATTGCACAGTCAGGGCACATTGTTGCACAAAAAGCACAACCGATACACTGACTCTCATCAACACAATGAGCAGGATGATGCCCTTTTGCATTGAGTTTTGCAGAGTCAAGCTCCACAATCTTTTTGGGACAAGCAGTTACGCATAAACCGCAACCCTTGCATACATTTTCTGCAAATGTTACTTTTGCCATTTTCCTCACCCTATACTATCTTTTTTTGTAAAGTCAGCGGAAAGAGGTTTTCGACTTTTCCGTTGAGATTATTAAC
>JAZULH010000053.1:0-24965 GCA_045602985.1 Acutalibacteraceae bacterium
ACTTATCATTTTTTCTTCCAAATAATTTTCGATCTACCAAACTGAAATCATATTTTGAACATTGGAAGATCGTAGGTTTAGCGATATCTGGAGACATTACTGATGATTATAATCATCGCATTAGTAATTTTTTAATAGTAAACGACCGTATCGAAGAACAAAAAGGGGTTACAGATATATTAAGTGAAACAGATTATCTCAATTTGTTCGATAATATAGATGAGGAAAGAATTGTAGGTGAAGTTTCCGCTAGTTCTAAAAAAATCAATAAATGGCTACGGTCTGTAGATTCTCAAAAACGCCCAATTCTTCTCTCCGCTCTAATGATTTGTCTTTTTGATATGAAAGACAAAGCTAATGATTTTAAAGATTATTATAACGGATGGTCTGCGGATACTATTGTTACAAATATTCCAACCACCCTACAAAAAATATTAACGTCTGAGGATATACCAACAGATAAAATTGATTTAATTAAAGCAGAATTGGCTTTTCTCGCACACGATCAAGATTTAAACACATCTGATATATTGAAAGATATTCTTAACGAGTTAAAAGATTTTATAATCCCGCTCTTTAAAAGGAATAGCAATTATGATATTATCGGCAAATTTTACGAGGAATTTCTAAGATATGCTGGTGTTGCAAATGTTAAAAAAGGAATTGTGCTAACTCCACGGCATATTACTGCTTTGTTTACTGAGTTGATAGATATGAAGTTCAACGATGTGGTTTTAGACCCTGCGTGCGGAACGGGTGCATTTTTAATAGCAGCCATGAATAGACTGATTGACATAATTCAAAAATCCGAAATACCGAATAAGGAAGAACGAATTACAGAAATTAAAAAGCATCAGTTGATCGGTTTTGAAAAAAACGCTACAATGTATTCTCTTGCAATATCAAATATGCTATTTAGAGGAGACGGCAAATCACATATATCATATTGTGATTATTTCTCGGACGAAGCAGACAATGTATTAACCCAATTAAGAACCAATAAAGACCATCCTATTACCCCAACGATCGGCTTTATAAATCCGCCGTACGGTGGAAAAGATAACAAGGATAATCCGACAAAAAAAGAAATCCAATTTTTAACAAGAATGTTAGATCAAGTGTCACGTTACGGAATAATTATAGCTCCACTAAGCACGTACTTTAAGGAAGATTCGACAAGGAACGCTATTCTTAAAAAACACACGCTTAAATATGTTATAAATATGCCGAAAGATTTATTTATGCCTAATGCTGCAACCAATACAGCAATAGCAGTATTTGAAACAAACAAGCCTCAAGGTGATCAAGAAGTAGTTTTTTATGATTTAAAAGACGATGGCTTCGTTTTGTCTAAATCCAAAGGTAGAACCGATGCGTATAATAAATGGAATAGAATAAAAAATGACATGTTAAATCGCATTTCGAATCCTGAAAAATATGCAGATGATCTTACTTTAGTAAAGACGACAATTTCCAATGGCGACGAATGGCTTATACAGGCTCACTGCAAAACGGATTATTCCAAACTCACAGAAGCCAGTTTTGTTCATGCGGTTAAGGACTATATGATCTTCCAAGCCAAAGAACAGATGGATTTATTAGAAAAAGATGTTGATGAGGTTAGTTTGTTAGAAATTTTGTCGGATTATTATTCAGAGAATCAAATTGAGGAGTAACATTATGAGCAAGGAATGGAAACTTTTTAATTTTGATGATGTTTTTACAAGGCAACGAGGCAAACGACTTATTGAAGCCGATCAAATACCAGGCGATATCGCATACATATCTTCTAGCAAAAAAAACAACGGATTAAGTGCTTTTATTTCTCCGCCTGATTTTATGAAAAGGTATCAGAAGAAAATAACTCTTGCAAATAGCGGAAGTGTTGGCATTTGTTTTTTTCATGAGTATGAATTTGTTGCGTCAGATCATGTTACAATAATAGGCATTCGCAATCCCAAGGTTGAATTAAACAGTGATATCGCACTTTTTTTAAAACCTATTTTTGAAAGCATGAAATATAAATATAATTTTGGTAGAGAAATAAGCGATTCGCGTCTTTCAAGAGAGCGTATCTTATTGCCAATTAACGAAGATGGTATACCAGATTGGGAATATATGAGCAACACATCTAAAAGCAGAAAAAAAGCTGTTGTTTTTAAAAAAGCCACAACATCAAATATAGCCACCGACACTTTCTCAATGGATGGGTGGAAAGAATACAAACTAACAGATATTTTTGAAACGCTAGAGAGTTGTAAATGTAGTAAAGCTAGTGATTTAATAGAAGGTAATGATGTTTTCTATTTAGGTGCCAAAAAAGCTGATGCGTGTGTTATAAAGAAAGTTGTCGCTGTTCCTGAATTGATCACAAAAGGAAATTGTATTGCATTTATTTGTGATGGTGATGGTTCTGTTGGGTATTCTAACTATATACCATTTAATGAATTTATTGGGACAACGAATCTTACTGTTGGATACAACAAAAATATAAACAGATACAATGCTATGTTTTTGGTGGCCGTATTAGATCTTCAACGATCCAAATACTCTTTTGGTCGCAAATATAAAAGAAACCTCTCATCAACAAAAATCAAACTGCCAACAAAAGATAACAGCCCTGATTGGTTACTTATGGAGAACTATATAAAATCGATAACCTACGGCGACAGAATATAAGAACAAAAGCGAGGTGAATTTTAGCTCGCTTTTGCTATGTATAAAAACCGCCTAAACCCGCTTTTGACACCAATGCGTTCAATGGGGCAAACTAGCCAAAAACCAGTGTTTATGCGGGTTTCAAGCGGTTTGCCCTATTATAACGCATTCCTCAATTCTTCTCACAAAACCCCTTGCGGTGCCCAAAATCGTCGGGCGCTCCTGCTCGTCGCTGACGATTTTGACCGCTACGCTTCCTTACGCTCGCTGCATCGTCCACCGGACGCGCTCGCGACGTCACCTGTTGCTTTCATATATACATTTCTCCTTAAACACAAGTTATGATAGTATTATTTGTGATTAAAGGGAATTTATACTGTGTGAATTTACAATTCGATTTAGTTGTGATATAATAATTTCAATTTAGTTACATCGTTTGAATCAAGGATTATTTTATGGAGATATGATTGATGGATATTCTGGTTACAATAATTGTTACTTTCTTTGCCGGAATGGGTGCAGGTCTGGGAACAGGCTTTGCGGGGATGAGCGCCGCCGCTGTGATAACCCCAATGCTGATTACGTTTCTTGGAATTGCCCCTTATACTGCTGTAGGTATTGCCCTTGCTTCTGATGTGTTGGCGAGTGCTGTTTCGGCATATACTTATCGTAAGAATAAAAATCTCGATGTGAAAAACGGACTTCTTATGATGGGAATTATATTAATTTTTACCGTAGTTGGAAGTTATGTATCAAGTCTGGTTCCTTCACAAACCATGGGTGGATTCAGTACATTCGTCACACTAATTCTGGGTATCAAATTTATTACAAAGCCTGTTATGACAACAAAGCAGGAAATGGAGTCTGTCAGCAGAAAAAGAAAAATTACCGGCTCTGTTCTTTGCGGTGTTTTTGTAGGCTTCATCTGTGGTTTTGTGGGTGCAGGCGGCGGTATGATGATGCTTCTTATACTTACCTCCGTTTTAGGCTACGAATTAAAAACTGCCGTAGGCACAAGCGTATTTATTATGACCTTCACCGCATTAACGGGTTCTGTTTCCCATTTTTATCTTGGTGATTCACCTGATATTTGGGTTATGATTTTGTGTGTTGCATTTACATTTATCTGGGCACAAATTGCAGCTAAGATTGCTAACAAAGCAAAACCGGAAACCCTTAATAGGGTTGTAGGTGTAGTGTTAGTTGTGTTGGGTATAGTTATACTGGTATTTGAATATTTTATAAAATCATAACCACCAGTTCAACTGGTGGTTATGATTCTTTATACCCTTAAGAAAACCTGCCGTAAGGTGTGGTAATGTACGATAGGTCAGCGCCTTTACTTTTTTTAGTGTTAGCGATATAATACGAGTGATATTTATTTGAGGTGTTTTTTAATGAATAAATTAAATAAAGAATTATTGAAAACAAATATAGAAAAAGCGGCTATGTATGACTTTGAAAATAACAAGGTGTTCGGTTCGGCATATTGTGTTATTCAGGGTAATGATGAGATTTATAAAAAATGTTTTGGTACTCTGTCTGTTGATGGGAATGTACCTGTTACCGAAAATACAATATTCCGTATGGCATCTATGACAAAACCCGTTACCGCGGTGGCAGCCCTTATTCTTGTGGAACGGGGCTTGCTTTCCTTGGGTGACAAGGTGTCCGAATATCTACCCGAATTTAAAGATGCTCATATTACGCAGTTTACAGAATCGGGCATTCTTGCACATTCAGGTAAAGCACAAAATGAAGTTACTGTTTGTAATTTGCTTACCCATACTTCAGGAATAGGCAGTGATCCGCTTAAGGAACAAAAAATGACGGATAAAGACCGTCAAAGCATCAGCAGCACTGTGAAGTTTTATTCCGAAATAGGCTTGGATTTTGAACCGGGAACCAAACAGCAATACAGCGGAATCGGAGCATTTAATGTATTGGCAAAGATTATTGAGAAAATAACCCAAACCGATTATCAAGACTTCTTAAAAAAAGAAATTTTTGTGCCTTGTGATATGAAGAATACTACTTTTGTTCCTACGCAGACTCAATGGAGTTCGTTGATTAGTATGCACAATAAGGTTGACGGTAAAAGCTATGCTGAGGAACTAGACCGATACCGTGTTTTTGCCGGTTTTCCGTGTACCAATTATTTGGGCGGTGCAGGGTTGGTATCAACCCTTAACGATTATTCAAATTTTGCAAAAATGCTTATGAATAAGGGTAAAACATTGTCAAAGCAGATTATAAGTGAAGAAACCTTCAGCTTGTTACATACACCATTTGTTTCCGAGGTTATAATGCCGGGAAATGAAAGATGGGGATTAGGTGTTCGGGTAATAGTCAATGAAGCTTATGGATTTTTACCGGTCGGAGCCTTCGGTTGGAGCGGGGCTTACGGCACACATTTTTGGATTGACCCAACAAATGGAATTGCCGCTGTATATATGAAGAATTCTCTCTTTGACGGTGGGGCAGGGAACGAATCTGCACGTAATTTTGAAAAAGCAGTAAATGATTCGCTGATTAAGTAAAAATATAAAGGTTTCATACCCCGAAGTAAAGCCCGGTGCATATCTGCGCCGGGCAAAAGAATGTTTAAGCTGTGTGAATATTTGCGATTGCGTAAAGCTTTGGTAGAAAGTGCTGTGGAACGCGGTTCGACAACCATTATTTTTTTGCGCCAAAATATGATGACTTTATGGCTTGCGTATTGTAAAGTTTAGTCCTAATGCTACCACTGCAAGCACAAGTAACATAATAAATGGTGCGGTGTAACCGTTTGTTGAGGAAAGTAAAGCGTTACTGAATGTTGCTATAAATGAAGCAACTATAAGGTTGAAGTTAGTAATACTGTAGTTTGTAGAAAAATATTTTTGTCCGTAAAATGATGCTGAAAATGCAGATGTAACAGTAGGACAGGAGCCGTATGAAAGTCCTGTAAGACAAAGACCGATTATGCATATCGGCAATGAGTGCATATTTACTGCAAGTAGTGTAATTCCTGCTGCCACAATCGTCAGAATATTTGCGGATATCATCGTAGTGCGTCTGCCGAGTGCGTCATAAAAAGCACCTGTAATTACTCTTCCGAGACCGTTGCAGATTGCAAGTACGCCTACGAGGGTTGTTGCAAGGGCAGGGGCAGCGTCTACGGATATTACTAAATCGCGCGCAAAGCTTATTACAGAGTTACCAACAGCGGTCATAAATGCCATACAAGCAAATGCACGCCAGAATGTGAAGCTCTTAAGCATCTCTGATGTGGTGAAATCGCGTGTTTCAAAGCTTTCCTTTTTGGTGACTTTTTTTGCTTTCGGGGCAGGGAACTGTGTATCAGGGGTGGGGCGTTTGAGTATGAGTCCTGCCAGTATAAGTACTGCACAGAGGGTAATTCCCAACAGTATGTATGCCTTGCTCCAACCGATTTGCGGTATATCGAAAAGCCGGCTGATTAAATTACCCAATAATAATGTGCTGATACCGAAGCCCATCATAAGACAGCCTGAGCAAAAGCCTTTTTTATCGGGAAACCATTGGCATACCGTGGCAACAATTACATTATAGCTTATACCGATACCGCTGCCTGCAAGGAGTGCATAGCTGATATATAAAAGATATGTTGCCTGTGCGTTAAGGAGTCCTGTTATTACAAAGCCTGCGCCTACAAGAGCACCTGCTATAATAAGGGTAAGCCTTGGACCGATTTTTTTGCAGATAAGACTGCCAAAGAAGGCACCCAGGCAGAAAAAACACATTGTCAGAGTAAAGTTGAATGCCAGGACAGAATCACTCCAGTTGAATGATTCCTTGAATGGTATTTTCAGTATTGACCAGGCATACAGTACACCTGAAAAAAGCATAGCAAAAACACCTGTTATAAGGTAAATTGAACGTTTTTTGATTTGTGTGGTTGCTTCCAAGATAACATCTCCTTATTTTATGTTGAATACGGCAGAGTCGTAAATTCTCTTTTTAAATTGATGGGCTTTTACTTTATCGGTGCATCGTGCAAGTACAAGGAATCGTGCGTTTCCGGATGTCAGGATTTCCTTGATATCAAAATCCAAGGTTATTTTGTTTTTAAAATCAGTAATTTCCTCAAATTCTGTGCCAAGCAGGTTGAATATAATTACGCTGTCTTCGGCAGAGCAGTTAAATAAATCGCCTAAATAACTTTGTGTGAATGATTCCGGTACAACTCCGTTAACGCAAAAAATATCTGAAAAAATAAAGCTTTGTTTGTGTGTCAGGGGATAAGACCTCACGTATTCAATTGCGTTGCCCCTAACCACTGTGAAGCTTTTTTCCATATAAGGTGTGGTGAAATGCTTTTTTGCAATTTCTATCATTTTGTCAGATAGCTCAACACCCGTAACCTCAGCGTTAAAGTTTCGGCAGATATAACGGGGGATTGTGCAACCGCCACAGCCAAGCACAAGGGCGCTTTTAAGTTCAAATGTTTTTGACCAAAGCCTTATAACCTCTTGCACAATGGTGTATGCCGGCTGTGTTGTTTCGTTAGGGTTAAGGTATACCGATGATTGTGCATATACCTTGCCATCATATAAAAAAGATAAATCCCGTGTGTTTTTTATGAGCGGCAGAATGCTTGTGTGGTCTATAACCTTGTAGGGTGTGCCGTCAGCGTCGAATGATTCAACAACTGTGTTTTTGGTAAAAGTCCTTTTGATTTTTCTGAAAATGATTTTTATCATATTTTACTCCGCAGAAATTTTTTACATTATATCATACTTTGTGTTGCCATTTCAATAAGTGTTGGTTAAATATGATATTGAAGGTTTGAGGATTTTATGTTATACTTCATATAGTTTAATTGAAAGGCTGATTGTATGTTTGATGCTTTAAGTGTTAAGAACGCCTGCGTTCAATGGATTAAAGATTTTTTTGAAAATAACGGTAAAGACTGCAATGCCGTTGTGGGTATTTCCGGCGGTAAGGACAGCTCTGTTGTTGCCGCGCTTTGTGTTGAAGCACTGGGCAAGGATAGGGTAGTTGGTGTTCTTATGCCGCAGGGGTATCAGCACGATATTGATGCTGCATATATGCTTGTTAACCACCTGGGTATAAAGTATTACGAGGTTAATGTAAAGGCGGCGGTTGACGGTGTTCTCGGTGCTTTGCCAAAGGATATTCCCGTTACGGAGCAAACGCGCAATAATGTTCCGCCACGTGTTCGTATGACAACTCTGTATGCGGTCAGTCAGTCACTTAACGGTCGTGTTGCAAATACCTGCAATCTTTCGGAGGATTGGGTGGGCTACTCAACACGTTACGGTGACTCTGTGGGTGATTTTTCACCCCTTTCAAATCTTACTGTTACTGAGGTAAAGGAGATAGGTTATCTGTTGGGTTTACCCAAGGCACTTGTTGATAAAACACCTATTGACGGGCTTTGCGGTAAAACGGATGAGGAAAATCTGGGCTTTACCTATGCGGAGCTTGACAGATATATCCGTACAGGGGAAATTGAAGATATTGCCAAAAAAGAGCTTATTGACCGCAAGCATAAAATGAATTTGTTTAAGTTACAGCTTATGCCCACATTCAATCCTGATATTTAAAATGAACGAAGTCTTCCATCGGAAGACTTCGTTTGTGTTACAGATAAAAATGAATGGGACTTTGCTGTATCAATCAATCATTTTCGTACGGGCATCTGTATTTTGGTCTGTTTATACTGTTTTTGCCGTATTCTATTGCATTTTTGGGGCAACTGCTTATACATGCCATACAGTGAGTGCACTCTTTTCCCCATATCGGCTTGCTCTGAACCAAGTCTATATTGTTTAAAGGACATTTGCGGGTGCATATGCCGCAACCTATGCATTGGTCAGCATCCACCGTGAATTTTTTTGTTTTAACAAAAAACGGGTAGAAGGTTACATTTACAATACTACTCATCAATTTAGCAGTAAAGCCTGATTTATGAGGAGGGAGTTTCTCACCGTTTTTTATGTGTTGCGCGATTTCATCAATCACAGGCTCTGCCCGTGCAATAATCCTTTTGCCTTGTTCAGGTGTCGGTGTGCTGAACATAGCAAGGTAGTTTTCCGGCATAACGACTTCACCGCAGCCCATATAAATAAAATCCTTTTCACAGCAAAGCTTTTTCAGATATTTCTCCGCATCGGCAATTTCGCCACCGCAATTCATAACAAAATAAGCTTTTGCACCTTTCTTGAAGGTTGATTTTTTTATCCATTCTTCAACTATGCGTGGGATTCGCCAAGCATAAGTAGGGACGGAAAAAATAAGAAGCTCCTCAGTTGTGTTGCAGTATTGCCTGTTTTTGATGCAGTCATTTATAGAAAACAGCTCATCCCCCAAAGCATCGCGCAAACGCTCTGCAATATATTTACTGTTACCGGTGCCTGTGAAATAGAGTACCATAATACCACCCTTTGAATGATTTGTGTTTATTGTATCATAGAAAATAAAAAAATACTATAAAAAATCCGTTTCCTGAGAAACGGATTTTTGTGAATTACAGGTTATAGTACTTTTCAAATTCAACAGGGTGAGGGATTGCGGAAATCTGGCTGCACTCTGCACGTTTTGTTTTGATAAAGTTGTTGATAAGCTCAATGGGGAATACTCCGCCTGCGGTAAGGTAGTCGTTATCAGCTTCGAGGGCATCAAGAGCATCCTCAAGGCAAGTGGGCAAGCCCTTAAGCTTTGCTTTTTCCTCCTCAGGGAGGTTATAAAGGTTTACATCGTAGGGTCCCCAGCCGTTAGCGTGAGGGTCAATTTTGTTTTTAATGCCGTCAAGACCTGCCATAAGGATTGCCGCATAGCAGAAGTAGGGGTTGCAGGTTGCGTCGGGGTTGCGCAGTTCAAAACGTCTTTCGTTAGGTGTTTTTGCATAAGCAGGAATACGGATAACCGCACTTCTGTTTGAGGTTGCATAACCAACAGTAACTGGAGCCTCGAAGCCGGGAATAAGACGCTTGAAAGAATTTGTGCTGGGGTTGGTGATAGCGCAAAGTGATGAAATGTGCTTAAGAAGACCACCTATGAAGTAGTGGGCAGTTTCGCTGAGATGTGAGTAACCGTTATCGTCTGAGAATAAAGGCTCACCGTCTTTGAAAAGCTGCATATGTACGTGCATGCCGCTACCGGCTTCACCGTAAACAGGCTTGGGCATAAGTGTTGCACTTTTGCCGTATTTTGCAGCTGTGTTCTTGATAATGTATTTGATTGTCATTGTAGCATCAGCCATTTTTGACATTTCACCCAACATAGGTTCAATCTCAAACTGACCTGATGCGGCAACCTCGGGGTGGTGATATTTAACCTTGATGCCTGCCTCTTCCATAAGCATACACATTTCGCTTCTGCACTCGTATGATGTATCATAGGGCTTTGCAATGTGGTATGCCTTTTGTTTGGCAACGATGTTGCCCTTGCCCTCATCCATACTGTTCCAGTAAGACTGAACGGCATCCACCTTCATTGCGATTGAATTGGAGTTAACCTCCCAACCAACTTGGTCAAAAAGATAAAACTCAAATTCAGGGAGTATAAGCATTTTGTCAGCAATACCGCTGTCACGCATATATTTCTCTGCGGCGGCAACAATGTTTCTGGGGTATTGTGCCAGGGGGCGGTTTGCAGGTGTGTCAATAATCATTGCGTTACCACTCATTGTAAGTGTGGGGATTTCGCAGAAAGGATCAATCATAGCGGTATCAGGATCGGGGATGAAAACCATATCGCTTTTTTCAACAACAGCATAGCCGTAGTTTGAAGCATCGAAGCCGATACCGTTTTCCATAACCTCTTCTGAGAAGCTATGTGCAGGGATTGTAACGTGACGGAACTGACCATTTATATCAACCATCTTAAAGTCAACCATTTTTATGTCCTTTTCTTTAATGAGGTTGATGATTTCTTGAATTTTGTTGCTCATTTTCAACACTCCGCTTCATAAATTATATATTCATTATTTTACTATATTCCTCCCAATTGTCAATATTTTTTCATTTAAAAATAGTCAGGAAGCGTATACATTTATATATATAAGGAAAAATCTCCCCCACTTTTAACAAGCGGGGGAGAATACTATAATTATATAGAGCGACAGATTAAAGGAAAATAATCTCGTTTTTAAGAGCTTCAAGACCATACATAAGCTCGGATGCTACAGTACCACCAAGAGAAATAAGCTCGTGGTAGTGGTTTGCGGGATCACCCATAGTGTAGTCGTTATCAGGAACAACATAACCGATAGCATCGTTCATAAGACCCATACAAGCAACATCATCGCCGAAGAGCTGGCATGCTGTAGGAGCACTAAAGGGTCTTGCTGTAACAGCGTTTTCTGCATAAAGTGATGCACCGTATGGAGCAATAAGGTCCTGGCAAATTTCACCGGGGAGGAATACTGTTTTGTAAACCTGACCGATTTCCATATAACCAACCTCTGTAACTGTTGAATATGAACCGTCATCGTGGGCAATAACAACATAGTTAGCCATGTTGAGCTTGCCGACTGCCTCAATAAGGGCATTGCTGATGTGGATTTCAACCTGTCTGAGGTGAAGGTTAAGGTAGGGTTCAACTTCTACTTCGTCAACAGGTTCCCAACCCTCGTACCATACTGTGTATCCGGGGTTAACAGGAATCTTGTTATCGGTGTAAATACTGCCGTTGGATGAACGGATAAGTGTTTCGTATGTTGTCTTAACAGTAGCATTTTCGATATCAAGCGCAATAAAGTTTGCTGTACCGTCGGAAACGATGTACTGAGTACCATCATCGTTCTTGCCGTTTGTAAGACCTGTGCCTGTGATGAAAGCATCAATAAGATTACCGTCAGCATCGTGTGCTCTGTAAAGACCGTTTACTTCGTCAACAACAAATGTTGTATCATCAGCGTATGTGAAGGTTTTGTAAACCTTGTCAAAGCTCATAAGCTTGATTGTGAAGTTTGTTGTATCAACCTTAACTGTGAATGCTTCAACATTGTGGATGTTTGAAACAGCTTCCTCACCGGTTATTACAGTGTTTGCATAATCGATGAACGAAAATTCGTAATCTGTGAATTCAGGTATAAGGTTACCGTTCTCGTCGTAGATGTCAATAAGCTTTGTGTTTTCTGCAATTTCATCTGCGTTGGAGTTGATAACAGGATCAACAAGGATTTCTTCCTCTGTCTTAGTGAATGAAAGGAGAATTCTTGCAAGCTCGTAACCGTATCTCTGTGACTCTTCAACACGCTGGAATGTTTCAACATTGTCACCGGAAGCGCCACGTGACATATAGATACCTGCAATAGCGCCCTGGAAGAACATGAAGTTGTAGCCTGCTTTTTCGAGGTACTGACCACAGTAGAATACGTAGTCACCGCTGATTTCTCTACCAGAGTTTGATGAAGTGGGAAGACCGGCAACATCAGGGTGAGCAGCAATGTTAAGCATCATTGTGGGCTTTGCAGACTCATCATCGGGAGTGAATATGAATCTGTGAATTTCTGTCATTGCGATTTTTCTTGCACCATCAACAATAGCATTGCCACTTTCGTCGAAATCAGTAATCTGACCGGATGTAGGACGGTTCTTGTTCTGGAAGTACTCCTGACCGATATCCTTGATAGCGTATGTAAGTGTACCGGGCTTAAGGTCAAAGAAAGCATCCATAAGTGAATTCTTAACTTCCTCTTTAAGGAATGCCATGTATTCGGGGTTTGTACCCTGCTGGAGCTCCTCACCTGTTCCGAAACCGCTGTTAATGCCGTTGTATGCAAGCTTTGCAAGGTTTCTTGTCCAGAGACCCTCTGTGTCAATACAGCTGTGTGTATGAGTTGATGCAATGTTGATGGCAACAATGTTGTTTGCCTCTGCAAAATCCTTGAGCAATGCACGGATGTCTTTGATATCGGCATTTGTAATACCGATACAGTCGATTGTAGCGAAAAGAACTGTACCTTTGCCTGTGCCGTCGTTGATTGCAATCGAACGAACCTTCATATCGTCCTTGCCGAGGCCGGGAATTTCTGCAATGCCTTCAACAACGTTTGTAAAGCCGTTTTCGGGAGCGATGTAACCACCGATGTAGTATGTACCGTTGTCGTAGTCATCGGGAATGAGGCTTGAGTTGTCGTAGCCTAAGTTCCATTGTGCGTCTGCTTGTGCGGAGCTGACAAACTCGTTGCTGATGCCATCGTAATAGTTGGCTTCAATCAACTCCTTGGTTGTTTCTGCATCGGGAGGGACAAAGCCTGGCCCGTTGCCGAACAATCCTGAGAACATATCCAGGATGAAACGCAAGAGAGTATCTACAATGTCAGCAAAGATAACGCTGATGGCGTCTCCGCTGTTTGTGATAGGGTAGATACTTGAAGCGCCTGCTGTTACTGCGCCGAATGCTGAAAAGCTGATTGTCAGCGCAAGAATAACAGCGATTACTTTCGTTAATCTGCTCTTTTTCATAAAAAAATGTCTCCTTTATAAATTGTCTCAGAATAAGACAATATTATTTGTTTACATATTTTACTACATTTACAAGCAAATTTCAACTATAATTATTGCTAAATTCTTCATGCTTACTTCATGGTTTTGCACAAAAATTCATAATAATAAAAAACTGATAAAGTATTGCACGATTTTGTATTGACAATTTTAAAAGTTTTGTGTAGAATGTTATGGAAGTTATATGGTATCAAGGGGGATACTTTCATGAAAAAGAATGATAAAAAAAGCAACCAAAGGCTCAGGAGTGTTATTCTCCTGCTTCTTGTTACAGGTGTTGTTATCGGACTTGTTTCAAGTACAGCCATAAAGCTGGCATCTGCAACCTACCTTATGCAGAAGACTAAAAAGCCTATCATCAAGGTACCGCAGATTATTGAGGAGATTATCAACACAGTTACTCCCACACCCTCTACACCCAGCAAGCCGTCTACTCCTGCACCTCAGGCTCCTGTAACAAAGGCACCTACAACAAAGGCTCCTACAACACAGGCACCTACAACACAGGCACCTACAACACAGGCTCCTGTAACACAGGCACCCACAACACAGGCTCCTACAGCACCGCCTGTGACTGTTGATCCCGATGCAGGCATAAAGAAGGATCAGGCAAACTTCAACAGCTATAAAACTGTTGTTGAAAAAGCCAAAATGGGTGAATATAAGTATACAAAGACAACCAACAGAACCATCAGCATGAGTTTCTTCCAGTCACTTATGGTTAGCGGTGCTGAGGATATAGTTATTAACGATGTTAAGTACTTCAATAACCCCGTAACAGTTAACGGAGTTTCCAATATTGATAAGGATTTCATCATTAATAACGAGAAGGCATGCCTTCTTGATGCTGCCGATCTTCAGGCAACAAGCGCAGCAATCTCTTCCACAGAGAAGGAAGTTCTTAAAGACGGTTCAGTAAAGCTTACTATCGTATTTAATGACGAGTCAAATCCCAAGCCCCTTCGTTATGAAGATACTGAAACAGAGGGCTTCATCAATGCTGTTGTTCCCGTAGTCAGTGCAGAGCAGGTTCGTTGCCATGCAGATGATCAGTTGGGTACAGACATTGAAACAATCAGCCTTACATATACAGGTTGTTCAGTTGAACTTGTTTACAATCCTACAACAGGCGAAATTATCTCCCTCAATCAGGTTATCAGATACAATGTTGAAGGTAAAGACGGCTACAAGAATGTTGGTGCCACAATTACAGAAACAAATTCATACATTTTTGAGTGATAACTAATAAATATACAGGAAGAATGAGTAAAAACTTGTTCTTCCTGTTTTTTTATACCTTGATAATTGTATATATGTGTGATATAATTTTTAATTGAAGTAGTCGGTTTTGAAAATACCAACCGATTAAACTAAGGAGAAAACTATGACCAGAAGTGAAGCAAGGGAACAGGCATTTATTGTCTTGTTTGAAAAAATTTTTGACGAGGAATCAACAGTTTGGCAGATTGTCGAAAGTGCCCGTGAGGCAGAGCTTATAAAAATAAACTCTTTTGCTGAGGGGCTTTTGAAGGCTGTTGATGATAATATTGCTGATATCGATAATGTTATTGAGGAGTTTTCAAAGGGCTGGAACATATCCAGACTGCCTAAAGTATCTTTAGCAGTTTTGCGCCTTGCTGTAGGTGAGATGAAGTATGTTGAGGATGTCCCCACAGGTGTTTCCGTTAATGAGGCTGTGGAGCTGACCAAAAAATATGGCACAGCCGACGATGCTTCTTATGTAAACGGTGTACTTGGTGCAGTTGCCAAGAGCTTATAATATGAACGCTTTTCTCGGATTTGATACAAGCAATTACACCACTTCGGTTGCTTTGTATGACGGCAGTAATGTTTTTCAACAAAAACGGCTTCTGCCTGTAAAGGAGGGTGAGCGCGGCATTCGTCAAAGCGATGCCGTTTTTCATCATACCAAGGCGTATCCGGAGCTTCTGGAGAAATTGCTTGAAAATAATTTTAATAATATTAAGGCTGTAGGTGCGTCAACAAGACCTACAACTCAGCAGGGCTCTTATATGCCTTGCTTTCTTGTGGGGGAGGGTGTCGCACGTGCAGTTGCTGCTTCAATGGGTATTAACCTGCATACGTTTTCTCACCAACAGGGGCATATTGCCGCAGCATTATATTCTGCAGGTAAAACAGACCTTGTTCACAAACCGTTTCTTGCGTTTCACGTTTCGGGCGGCACGACGGATTTAGTTTTGTGTGAGCCGGATGCTTCATCCGTAATAAAAACAACCTTGTTTGCTTCATCCACCGATTTGAAGGCAGGGCAGGCGGTTGACAGAATCGGTGTTGAAATGGGAATACCTTTCCCTGCCGGCAAAGGGTTAGAAATGCTTGCGGAGAAATCTACAGCAGTTTTTAAAAACAAAATTAAACTTAAGGGTGGTTCTTGCTCTCTTTCGGGTCTTGAAAACATGTGCAGAAAAATGCTTGCAGATGGCGTAAGTCAGGCGGATACCGCACTTTTTCTGTTAACATATATAGCAGACGTAGTCAGCGAAATGACAGCATCTGCTCTTCTGAAGCTTGGGGATATGCCCGTTGTATACGCAGGTGGTGTAATGTCCGATAAAATTATCCGTCGGGCTGTTGAACCGCGTTTTGAAGCGTATTTTGCAGAGCCTGATTTTTCTTGCGATAATGCGGCAGGTATAGCATATCTTACAAGTGTAGTCGAGGGGTGAATTGATGATAACTCCCACACCGAAGGTGTATAGCGTTAACGAGCTTAACACTTATGTAAAAAATGTTTTTGATAATGACGAAAACCTTAAATATATCTTTGTGACAGGTGAAATTTCAAATTTTAAAGCACATTACAGCGGTCACCTGTATATGACAATCAAGGATGAAACTTCATCTGTAAAAGCGGTTATGTTTGCCGGAAATGCAGGGAAGCTACGCTTTAAACCCGAGAACGGTATGAAGGTGCTTGTCTTCGGTTCAGTATCTCTTTTTCCGCGTGATGGCTCATATCAATTGTATATTTCCGATATGCAGCCGGATGGTATGGGTGCTTTGAGTATTGCATTTGAACAGCTGAAAAAGAAGTTGGAGTCTGAGGGTCTGTTTTCGCCGGCACATAAGAAGAAAATTCCTGCTTTTCCGCGGCGGGTGGGTGTTGTTACATCATCCACAGGAGCTGCAATTCAGGATATATTCAATGTTTTACGTCGCAGATATCCCGTTGCAGAGGTTGTTGTCAGATCAGCCAAGGTGCAGGGTGAGGGCGCTGCAAAAGATATTGCAGATGCAATTTGTGAGTTTAATGAACTGAATGCTGCCGATGTGCTTATAGTAGGCAGAGGCGGCGGATCCGTTGAGGATTTGTGGGCTTTTAATGAGGAAATCGTTGCCCGTGCGGTGTTTGCTTCACAAATACCCATAATTTCCGCTGTAGGTCACGAAACTGATTATACAATTTGCGACTTCGTTGCGGATTTACGCGCTCCCACACCATCGGCGGCAGCAGAGCTTGCCGTGCCGGATGTTTACGAGCTTAAGTCAGATTTGGCATCATACAAGATGCATCTTTATAATACTGTTAAGAGTACTCTTGAATCAAAGCGTGCCACACTTGAGGCTATCGAAAAAAGCGGTGCGCTTAAGGACCCTGTTTTGAAGCTTAATGAAAACAGACGTAATCT
Source organism: Acutalibacteraceae bacterium (assembly GCA_045602985.1). Classification (GTDB taxonomy): domain Bacteria; phylum Bacillota; class Clostridia; order Oscillospirales; family Acutalibacteraceae; genus DTU089. The sequence continues at coordinate 16,829 of JAZULH010000053.1, forward strand.
TTTGTACCTGAGTGAAAAGCTCGGGGATATTACGCTGAATACCTTGGAGGGGAATAAGCTCAGATTCTCTTCCCTTGCAGGTAGGCTTAATGCTCTGAGTCCTTTGGGTGTAATCGCCCGCGGTTATGCACTCGTAAACAAAGGTGATGATATAACCGCAAGTGTAAAAAAATTGAAATCAGGTGACAGTGTTACCGTAAGGCTTTCGGACGGATCTTTCGGTGCAACGGTTACTGAGATATACGGAGAATAATTATGGAACAGAATTACGAAAAATCCTTGGCTCGGCTTGAAGAGATTGTGAAAGCTCTTGAGGATGGCGGACAACCCCTTGAAAAAACACTTGAGCTTTTTTCTGAGGGAACTGCGCTGATATCATCCTGCAGCAAGTATCTTGATGATGCGGAGCAGAAGATAACAAAACTTATGAATAACGGTGGTACTGATGAACAGTAAAATTGCTGATTACTCACGCCTTTTAGAGGATAATCTTTATAAATATTTTGATGTGTATTTACCCGATTACAAAGAGGTTTTTGACTCCATGCGTTATAGTGTGGAAAACGGCGGCAAGAGGGTGCGCCCATTGCTCACACTCCTTTTTTGTGATGCCTGCGGCGGTGATGTAAAACAGGCATTGCCTATGGCAGAGGCGGTTGAATATATACACACCTATTCACTTATACATGATGATTTGCCTTGTATGGATAATGATGATTTTCGCCGTGGTAAACCATCAAATCACAAGGTTTACGGTGAAGCAACTGCTTTACTTGCAGGTGACGGACTTCTTACGGCTGCCTTTGAACGGATTTCTGTTTGGTGTAAGGCAGGGCTCTATGATGCAGAGGTTGCAGTTAATGCTATAGAAGAGCTTTCCCGTTGTGCAGGCAGCAGGGGGATGATTGGCGGTCAGATTATTGACCTTGCAAACGAAAATAACCCTGATGTAACCTTGGAAACCTTGCAGTTGCTTGACAACTTAAAAACAGGAGCACTTATAGAGGCTGCCTGTGTTATGGGTTGCATAGTGGCAAAGGCAGATGAATCAATGACAGATGCCGCACGTGTTTTTGCGAGCAAAATCGGTCTCGCTTTTCAGATAAAGGACGATATTCTTGATGTTACCAGCTCTGCAGAAAAGCTGGGAAAACCAATTGGCAGTGATGCAGAAAACGGCAAATCAACTTATGTTGGTATTCTTGGTATTGAAAAGTGTCAGCAGCTTGTGGACGAGCTTACAACTGATGCAGTAAAAGCACTTGATGCTTTCCCGAATAATGGTGCACTTTTAGAGTATGCCGAATATCTTGCAAAAAGAGATTATTAATTATGGAACATAAAATTTTAAACGGAATTAAATCTCCTTCAGATGTAAAAAAACTCACCAATAAGGAGCTTCCTTTGCTTGCAGAGGAGGTCAGGGATACTATTGTTTCCACAGTATCAAAAAACGGCGGACATTTAGCATCGAACTTAGGTGCAGTTGAGCTTACAATTGCGTTGCATAAGGTTTTTAATTCACCGGACGACAAAATTATATGGGATGTAGGTCACCAGGTATACACTCATAAGCTTCTTACAGGCAGGTATGAGCAGTTTTCAACATTGCGCCGCGAGGACGGAATGTCAGGCTTTTCTCGTCCAAACGAGAGTGAGCACGACATTGTGTACAGCGGTCACAGCAGTGTTTCCATTTCAACCGCTTTGGGTGTAGCGGCCGCCAACAGAGTTAACGGCAAAAAGAATTATGCAGTTGCTGTTATTGGTGACGGTGCTCTTACAGGCGGTCTTGTTTACGAGGCAATTAATAACGCAGGCAGAATGAAGGATGCCCGACTGATTATTGTTCTTAACGACAATGGTATGTCAATTTCCAAAAATGTGGGTCATCTTGCAAAAAGGCTTGCCGTTATGCGTTCGAGATCAGGCTATTACAGGCTTAAGGACTTTACAGAAAGAGTTATTTCCAAAATCCCGTTTATCGGCAGAGGTATTGCCAATAAATTGTTCAAGCTTAAAACAGAGGTTAAAAATATGATGTACCAGAGTAACTTCTTTGAGGATATGGGAGTTACTTATATGGGACCAATTGACGGACACAATATTCAGCAAATGTGCGATGCTCTTGAAGGTGCAAAGATTATAAAGGGTCCCGTTCTTGTTCACGTTAATACAATCAAGGGCAAAGGCTACGAGCCTGCCGAAAACAACCCCTCCGATTTCCACGGTGTTCCGCCCTTTGATGTCAACGAGGGTCTTATACCTCATTCTAATGACAATTTTTCCGAAAAATTCGGTGACTTTTTATATAAACAAGCGGCAAAGGATAAGCGTATTTGCGCTATTACCGCTGCAATGACTCTCGGTACAGGCTTACAGAGATTTTCAGAGGAGTATCCCAACAGATTTTTTGATGTAGGTATTGCCGAGGAACACGCAGTTCCCTTTGCTTTAGGAATGGCAAAGGGCGGTATGGTACCTGTTTTTGTGGTTTATTCCACTTTTTTACAGCGTTGCTATGACCAGCTGTTGCACGATTGTGCTCTGCAGAATACCAGGATGGTTATTGCTGTCGACAGGGCAGGTATTGTTGGTGACGACGGTGAAACCCATAACGGAATTTATGATACGGCATTTTTTAACGGTATTCCAAATTTAACAGTTTATTCTCCGTCTTATTACTGTGATCTTAACAATGCATTCGTTAATGCACTTTACCATAGTGACGGACCCTGTGTGATAAGGTATCCCAGAGGCGGTGAGATGTTCAAACCCGTCGGTTATGAGTGTAACGGCGAAAAATATCAGGTGTTTGGCGATGAGGATGCGGAAATTGCATTGGTTACATACGGCAGAATTTTTGGTGAAAGCTACATCGCTTATGAAAAGCTAAAAGCACAGGGTATAAAAGTTAAAATTATAAAGCTTAATGTTATAGTTCCGATTCCTGAGGAGGCACTTACACACCTTTCAAGTGTAAGAAAAGTATTTTTCTTTGAAGAGGGTGTTGAAAGTGGCGGTGTAGGTGAAAGCTTTGCCAGCGCAATGTTAGAAAATAAGTTTTCGCCGGAGTTTATACTTACTGCTTTTCCCGATTGTTTTGTCAAGCAGGGTAAAACCGACAGTATTCTCAGACAGTACAGGCTTGACAGTCAGGGTATGTATGATACGGTAATTAAGGAGATTTTATGAGCGATAAAAAACGGCTTGATATAGCCTTGTTTGAGCGCGGATTTGCCGAAAGCCGCGAAAAAGCCAAGGCACTTATAATGTCAGGCATTGTTTATGTTAATGACCGGAAGGAAATAAAAGCAGGTAGGGATATCAAGCCTGATGATGTTGTTGAAGTAAGGGGCAGTACCCTTAAGTATGTCAGTCGTGGCGGACTTAAGCTTGAAAAAGCAATGCAGAGCTTTCCCATAAACCTTGACGGCAAGATTTGTATGGATATCGGTGCGTCAACGGGTGGGTTCAGCGATTGTATGCTTCAGAACGGGGCTGTAAAGGTCTATGCTATTGATGTAGGCTACGGTCAGCTTGCCTGGAAATTGCGCAGCGACAGTCGTGTTGTCAATCTTGAACGCACAAACTTCAGGTATGTTACCCGTGAGCAGATTCCTGAGCCAATCGATTTTGCATCTGTTGATGTTTCCTTTATTTCTCTTAAGCTGATTTTGCCTGTTATGTATGAGCTTTTGAAGGATGAGGGAGAGGCGGTTTGTCTTATTAAACCTCAGTTTGAAGCAGGCAGGGAGAATGTAGGTAAAAAAGGCGTTGTCCGTGATCCTCTTGTTCACGAGTCAGTAATCAGATCGGTATCAGAATTTGCCGACAGTATGTCTTTTGCAGTTCTGGGGCTTGAACACTCACCCGTGAAAGGACCGGAGGGCAATATAGAGTACCTTATGCATCTGAAAAAGTGCGGTGCTCCTCAGAATTCCTGTGAGGTTATTTCAACTGTAACGGAGCTTGTAGAACGCTCGCATAAAGCTTTGGATACATAAGTTTATCGGTATATACCCGAAAGGAACTCATCGTTTCAAGGGGTTCGTTTTAAAACCATAAAGAGGTGATTTCTTGAAGTTTTATATCATCCCTAATATGACACGCAGCAATACGCTTTCTGTTACAAAGGGCGTGTTATCCCAACTGAAAGCGCTTCAATGCACTGCTTTTATGGATGTATCACTCAAAGAGTTTTTTGGTGAATATGAAAATGTTGTGTACACAACGGATAACAGCGTGTGCTCACAGGTTGATATGTTTATATCCATCGGTGGCGACGGTTCATTTATAAATGCCGCTAAGGAAGCAACGCTTTTCGGCAAGCCTATTGTTTGTGTAAATGCAGGCAAATTGGCATACCTTGCCTGTATTGAGGGCGATGAACCCCAACTTCTCAGCAGGCTTGTATCAGGGGAATACGTAACAGAAAATCGTATGATGTTACAGGTCTGTGTTGTTGACAATGCAGGGGAAATATTATATGATTCCTCTTGTATAAATGATGCTGTTGTTTCCCGTAGCGGGACCATACGGATTATGAAATTGTCTGTCAATTGTAACGGTGCACCTCTCCTTGAGTATATGGCAGATGGCGCCATAGTCAGCACTCCCACAGGCTCTACAGCATATTCTCTTTCGGCAGGTGGTCCCATAGTGGAGCCTTGCGTTGAAAGTATTTTGCTTACCCCCGTGTGTTCTCATAGTGTTTTTTCCAGGACTGTTGTTCTTGGTGGGGACTCGGAGCTTTGTATATGTCACGATAACAGCGGCGATGCAATTCTTTCCTGTGATGGTCAGAACCCTGTCCTTATACCGGAGGGAGCTTGTGTTAATGTAAGGCGATCATCACAGTATGCCTCGTTTATAAAAATAAAGAATGACACATTTATTGATATTCTTAATAAGAAAATTTCCGGATAGGTGAATGAAATGAAAAAAAGAAGACATAGGCTTATTCTTGAACTTATTGAACAGTTTGATATCGGCACACAGGAGGAGCTCCTTGCTATGCTCAGGGACAGAGGTTACGATGTTACTCAGGCAACTGTTTCCCGTGATGTGAAGGAGTTGCGCCTTTTGAAGTCTCTTGGTGCAAATGGTGTGTATAAGTATACGGTTGACCGTCCCAAGGAGAACGGATATACCGATATGTTTGATGCACTTTTCCAAAGTGCTATGACCAAGGTGGATTATGCAGGCAATATTTGTGTTATTAAGTGCTCTCCCGGACTTGCAGGTGCAGCTTGTGCTACAATTGATGCTATGAATGTCAGCGAGGTTGTAGGTACAATCGCAGGCGATGACACTATTTTTATGCTTTGTCGCACATCTGATGAAGCACACGGTGTTGCAGAAGCACTTAACAGGATGATTGGTAGGTAAAAAGGTATGCTTTCCGTTTTAAAGATTCAGAACATTGCAATTATTGAAAGCGCTGAGATTGAATTTTCAGGGGGCTTTAATGTTCTCAGCGGTGAAACGGGTGCAGGTAAATCGATAATTTTGGATTCCATCAACGCAATACTTGGGTTCAGAACTTCCCGCGAGCTTATCAGGACAGGGGAGTCACAGGCTCAGGTCGTTGCGTTGTTTTCTGATATAGGGCAAAATGTTGAAAATAAATTAAAGGAGCTTTCTTTACCCGTTGAACCTGATGGCAGTCTTTTAATATCAAGAGTAATCGGTGCTGATAAAAATATTTGTAAGGTAAACAATGCTCTCACTACTGTTGCAGTATTGCGCGAATTGGGTGGGGAGCTTATGAGCATTCACGGTCAGCAGGATAACAGACAGCTGCTTGACTGCGAAACGCACATTGATTATATTGATGCGCTTATGGATGAGGATGAGCTGTTAGACCAATATCGGACTGCCTATGATAGGCTTTGTTCAATTAACAGCAGAATAAAAAAGCTTTCAGGCGATAAAGAGAGTATCGCCAGAAAGCGGGATATTCTTTCCTATCAGATAGATGAAATTGAAAAGGCGGAAATTAACCCGGGAGAGTGGGAGAATCTTAAGGAGCGAAGAAACGAACTGCAGAATTTTGAAAAAATACAGGCAGGTCTTTACAGCGCTTATGATGCACTTAACGGTGGCGATTCATACCATGGTGCAGTTGAAATGCTTTCAGGCGCCTTCAGGGAAATAACCTCTATAGCAGGTTTTTCTGCAAATCTTCAGGAGCTTTCACAAAAACTCGGGGATTTATATTATGAGGTTCAGGATGTTGCAGATACTCTTCGGGATTCTGTAAGTGATGACGGCTTTTCTCAGGCGGAATTGGAAAATGTCGAAAACAGAATCAGTCTTATATACAACCTGAGCAAAAAGTATGGCGAAACTGAGGAGGATATTCTCAATTTCCTGGAAAACGCAAAGAAAGAGCTTGCAGATATTTCCTTTTCGGACGAGGTTCTGACAGAGCTAAAGGCAGAGGTGAAAAAGCAGGAAGCGATAACCCTGTCTCTTGCTGAGAATATATCTGTATACAGGAAGAAAACTGCAGAGGCATTTTCCCAGAAGGTTTGTGAAGAGCTTAGATTTCTTGATATGCCGCAGATTCAGTTTGTGGTTGATTTTGCAAGGGTTCCTCTTGGTGAAAAAGGCATGGATTCTGCAGAGTTCCTTATTTCTGCCAATGTGGGTGAGGAGCCCAAGCCACTCACAAAAATTGCAAGTGGCGGTGAGCTTTCGAGAATAATGCTCGCACTAAAAACAATTATGGCAAATAAAGATAAAATCTCAACAATGATTTTTGACGAAATAGATACGGGTGTCAGCGGCAGGGCGGCACTTAAGGTTGCCTCCAAGCTTAAAGAGGTTTCCTGCGGTAAGCAGGTTTTGTGTGTAACCCACCTGGGACAGCTTATGGCGTACGCAGATAACCATTATCTTATTGAAAAAGCGGCACGTGACGGCAAAACATACACAAGTGTAACACCACTGGATTACGAGGGCAGGCAGAGAGAAATTGCACGTATTACAGGCGGCGGTACGGTAACGGAAATTCAGCTTCAGAATGCACGTCAAATGATAATGGATGCAAGCAGTAATACAATTGTGGAGTGATGTTTATGAGATTTGGTGTCTGCAGAGGTCTTGATGATTTATCTGCTATGAAGTCAGCAGCAAATGCAGGTGTTGACTATTTTGAAACAGGCTTTGGTTGTCTTGCAGGCTTTTCGGATGAAAAATTCCGCGAAGGGAAAAGTATGCTTGACAGTCTTTCGCTTAAGTGCGAGGCGGCAAACGGCTTTATTCCCGGTGATATGAAGCTTGTCGGGGATAACGTGGATTATCCGGCATTGTGTGATTATCTGGACCGCGGTTTTGCACGTGCAGCCGAGTTGGGCGTGGAAAAAATAGTTTTGGGTAGTGGCAAAGCAAGAAGCTTTTCAGAAGAGTTTTCACCCGACAGGGCAAAGGAGCAAATGGCTTTGTTCTTAGGTGAATACGCATCGCCCCGTGCAAAAAAGGCAGGGTGTATTATTGTGCTGGAGCCTTTGCGCTTTTGCGAGTCAACAATGCTTCATACGGTTGCGGACGGCGTTGAGATTTCCCGTATGTCCGGTGCCGATAATGTTTTCGGACTTGCTGATTTGTACCATGTTTACGGCAATAACGACAGTATAGAGGGTATAAAGAATTATCAGGGATTGGTACGTCACGCCCACATTGCAGAGCCTGTCAATCGTATGTATCCGTCATATAGTGACTCAGCTGAAATCAAAGAGCTTTACAAAAGCTTTTTAGATTCACTCAAGTCTGCAGGTTGTGAAACTTGTTCGGTTGAAGCACATACCGATGATTTTGATACGGATGTGGTTAATGCCATTTCTCTGTTGAAATCAGTTGACAATATGTAAAAACGGTTTTATAATCAAAACAGAACATATAACAGAAAGGGTTATAATTATGGGTAAAATTTTAGTAATGGATCATCCGCTTATTCAGCATAAGCTTTCAATACTTCGTGATGTTGAAACAGGCTCCAAGGAGTTCAGAACACTTATTTCTGAAATTGCAACGCTTATCTGCTACGAGGCTACCAGAGATTTACCCCTTGAGGAGGTAGACGTTAAAACACCCATTTGCACAACAAAGGCAAAGGTGCTTGCAGGTAAAA
>JAZULH010000054.1:0-19947 GCA_045602985.1 Acutalibacteraceae bacterium
CCACAATAGAACGAGCACCCTCACTATTCAAAAGCTCAAGAGATTGAAACAGGGCTATCCGTTTATCAAAATACATTTTCAGAACTACAGATGCAATTTCACGCACCTTGTCGCGGATGCGCCGCTGATTCTCAACACGCGGTACGCTTGTTACATCACCCTTAACTGTGATAAGGTCTGCATTATTTATAAGGTTGCCGCTACGCAACGCACCACGTTCAACATAGGCACTTATGCAGAAATACTCCCCTGCCCCAACATCAATATCAACAGGGTCGGTGGTTACAACCTGACCGACTTCAAGACAGAGTGATTTTTTATTATTTACGGTTACCTGCTTGCATTCGCCTGTAAAGCTGCCCTTTTCATCACAAAGTGCAACAGTAAGACTACCTATTTCAACCTCGTTTTTGGCACATTCATTAGAAATTTCAAAGCGCAGACTACTGCCTGAAATTGCCGATTTTATAACAAGACGATAAGTTTTAGGACAAGACGGGTAATAGAAAAAGGAAAATGCAGAATGTGCCTGTCCCCAGGTCTGCACCCAGCTTTTATTCATTTTATTGCCTCTCTTCAATTGTTTTGGGAGTAGCTGATTCATGGGGAACATTTTCTTCCACCATTGTCAACAACTCATCAAGGGTTACGAGTTGAACATCATCATCCAATTGACTTACAAAATATGAAAGATTCTCTACACTTATTGTCCATGGATGAATGTTAACAACACTGTAGCCATCAATCGAATTAATGTCGGCAGAGCAGGAGTTGATAATATCTGCCTGTTCTTTAAGCCACGATTCAGTTACATCGGCACCCTCACCATCCGGATGCCAAAGCGAAAACCTGTTGCTGACAAAGGGTTTATCATCAACAAAATAAACTCTGCCCTTCCCCCCTGCATATCTGTCGGGGTCAAGGCTCAGAACTCCGCCTTTGATATTATCGTACCTTGTGTAATATTGAAGACTTTGCACAAGCTTAGCCTCATCAATTTCATTTTCAGGGGTATTGTCGAGTATGCTTACATACTCCATATCACTTTCAAGCATTGCAGCTGCAGTCAAATCCGTGTATTTTTCCAATGCCTTTCTCGGATATTCCGAAGGATGAATATATCCTGCACCGGAAACACCTGCAATAAAATAATCGTCTTCAGTTGCTACGGAATAAACCATATTGGCGGTAACAGGGGAAAATTCCTGCATCAACGGTGAAAATGACCAGGTTACGGGGAACTGCTTTTCCAGAGCAAGCTTTTCAAAATACTCGCTATAACCATTCTGAATCCATTGTACATTATCGCCATCACTGAATACCAACGCGCAATAATGCTTTGTTTTATCCGTATACTTGTTGGTTTTGGTATGCTTCTGAGGTAAAACCTCATAATCAAATGATGCCAGAATACTATTGTTATGACTGTGATCAGACGGTATAACCATATTACCGTTTTCCGACGCCTGTGAAACATACTGCAGCTCGTGCTTTGCCCAACCAAGAACAGGCACGTTATCCCCTGCGTATTTAATCACCTTACCTCTGAATCTGTCAGAATCTTCATCATCGTCTATATAAAAAATATAAAAGCCCTGTTGAATCGCTAAATCGCGCAAGCCCGTTGCCTCATACTTAAGGCTGACTACAGCATCATACTTAAATTCTTTTTTATGTTCGTTAAAAAAACGTTCTTGAAGTTTAACACTATATTCATCATCGGATAAATCCTCTTTGAGAACAAGTCCGTTGTCTTCCGCAAGGGCTTTCAGACTTTCCGGTACAGGTAACCACCCGTAAAGTGATGCGTAATTTGTAGCAATATTGAGTCCGACGGCCTTTTCATCCGGACGATAAAGCACATAACCCGAATCATCTATGTAATTTTTAAAGTGAGCAAGCAAGCTCTGAATTGTCCAGGGCTTATCTTCGGAATCTTTGTATACAAGTTTTTTACCGCTTTTTTCTATAATTTCCAGGTACTTTCGTGATATTTCATTATTAATAATAAAAATAGCGGACTTTTCCCTTGCAACAATACCCTGAAGACTCACCGCAAGGTGACGTTCCTCAGTTGACTTAAATGCTATGCAATCAATCACATAAATTTCGTCAGCTATATCAAACTTATGGCAGATATCGCCGTATTTATCCAGCGCCTCCACAGACTTTGGCTGAGGAACCTCAGGAGTAAAAATCCCCATAAAAAACAGAACAACAGACATACATAATGCCGTAAAGGTTTTCATAAGTATTCTCCTTCAAATCAAGTTACCTGAATTGATTGTACATCATATAGATTACTCACAAAGGAAGTGGTACCGTTAAGGCTCAGGCAAATATTAAATCAAGCCACTTTTGTACTGCGGGTATCCATGCACTGTTGTAATCGAATACAGGTGTCATATCGTCAATAGTCTGATTATCGCAGGTTGAAAGCCCGTGACCACCCATCGGGTACACATGAAGCTCCACGGGAACCTTGTTGCGCCAAAGCGCTTCTGCATAAAGCAAGCTGTTTTTAAGTGGCACACAGTCATCTGCTGCAGTATGCCACAAAAAAGCAGGCGGAGTTGTTGGTTTAACATTTTTATCACAGGAGAAATAATCTATTTCTGCCTGATCCGCAGGCTCACGTCCCAAAAGATTCTTAAAGCTGCCCATATGTGCGGTAACTGCCTCTGCACTTATAACAGGATAGCAAAGAATTGATGCATTTACACTCTTGCTATGAGGGAAAACCTCCCGTACCTCTTTGCAATCATACATTGTGGAATAATGTGCCGCAAGGTGACCACCTGCAGAAAAGCCGATAATTGCAACCCTGGCGGTATCACAATGCCAATCATCTGCATTTTTGTAAATGAGCTCCATAACAGCCGCAACCTCTCTGAGCTGTGCCGGAAAACGATGGGGAGCAACTGAGTATGTAAGAACAAATACATTATAGCCCTTGCTCAGAAACTTAAGTGCAACAGGCTCACTCTCACGCTGAGAGCACATACCGTAACCACCACCCGGACAAACAACCATACACGGGCGTTTACGGTTTTCGTGGTGCATTTCCGTCATATTATAAGGCAGATATAACTCGAGGGACGGCTCTCTGCCATTTTCACCTAAAAAAGGAAAATAATCTTTTAAACTGATTACATCGTAAATCATATATTTCCACCCTTAAAACTTAAAGTATTTTTCACGCTGTGATTTCATTCTGCCGTTTATACGTTTAAGGTCCTCTGCCGCAGATTTATCACCGCAGGCATAAGCCTTCATAAGCCTGCCCTCTTCAAAAACAAGCTCATCGTGAAGCGGAAAAAACTCTCTGAGAAGGAAGCAGCCATATCGCACAAAACGTGTTTCACCCACAAGGCGGAGTTCTGTGCTGATGGAGTCAACTGCAACGGAATAGAAATCCTTTATGGAGGAGATTATACCTTCACGGGTATTCTCCGCAGAAAAAACGATAGTTGAGGCAATATAACCGTTCCTGTTGTGGACACAGGAATGGCTGTCTGTACTTCCCACTATTGGATAGTGCCTGCCCTTTATGCGGTCATCGTAATACCTGCAAGCCTGGTAACCGTTCTGTTCAAAATAATTCTCACCGCCCAAAACCTCAAAAGCATCAAAGGGTTGTGTTGCCATTATGTGCTCCGTAAGAGTTTCCGGCACGTGAAAAACATTCTGAATCCAATACGGATGAGCAAAAATACCAAGCCCGTCCGCTTTTTTGATATTATTAAAAATCCAAACACAAGCGGCATAAGCATATCGCTCAACACCCTCTGGTATTTCCAATGTATCGGCAAAATCCCAAATGGTTTGTTTGAATTCATCAACACTCATTACATCAGGACAAATACCGTCAACCGAACGACGGAATTTATCTGTGCCCACTTCCTCTGTATGAGCCCCCTCAACAAGGGCATTTATGCTGTATTTTCCGCCAAAGTTTACAATATGAACATCGTTATCCTTAAGGTGAACCTCTTCACCAGGCACAAGATTATACTCTGTAGGAACATCCTTGAAGGCTTCCATAGCCTCAAGAGATGGATAATACCTGCGGTGGTCTGTTATTGCCAGAAAGTCATAGCCGTTTTTACGGTATTCCGCAGCAACAACTGCAGGCGACTGTCTGCCGTCTGAACGGAAGGTGTGCATATGAAGATCCCCGCGGAAAGGATATCTGCCCACAAGATCCGGAAGGAGTGAATAAACAGCAAGGCGAACTACTCTCTCCCCATCCTTTACAATATCAACATAGTGCTCTTGCTCATCCATAAATGTATGTGTAAACCTGAGGCAACCATCTGCATCAGGCGATACATCATAAGGCACAAGGTTTTTTCTGTCGGGATAATAAATAATATTACCCTCATTAAGAGCACGCACCTGAACGCTGTACTCACCCTCAAACGCGGCGTGAGCACCCAAGGGCTTTACGGTAACCTCAACAGGTTCACCGCACGGAAAAACCTTTGGGAAAATATCGTAATTGAAAAGCTCATTTTTTATCATAAAATCGACCTCTTTCAACACAAAAATAACTTAGCAGATATATTATATTACATCGTCCCGACAAATTCAATAAACAAAAACATCACACAAAGACTTGTGTGATGTTTTTGGTATTCAACTAAAAATAATATCAAGCTCCTGCATAATATTCTTTTGACAGAAATCTGATTTTGCACAAGCAGAAAACTCATTACATCCAAATGATATAAGGAACAATGCGGCATCTTCATTTGTGGTTATATTGGTTGTAAAAATGCGCATTTCAGGCGAATCGCCAAAGGTATCATACATAAACCGCACCGCATTGGAGAGTGATGAATCTGCCTTTGACACAGATGATTTTAAGGCGGATAATTGCTCTGCAACATATTCCGATACTACTCTGCCTGTACCGTTATTGCTGATTCTTTCCGAAAGCTCATTAACCTTTTCCCACAAAAGCAATTTTATATTTTTGTCGACAGTAAAACTATCGCCCCCGTTTTTGAGTGCCTCACACATTCGGACAGAAGCTTCCCGGTCAGCACCATCTGTAACATCCGCCTGCTTTAACAAACCTGCCAGAGCCCTTAGGGTTTTGTTGAGAGCCACTGAACCCGAAAGCTCTGTACATATACAGTCGCAAAGGTGGTTTATAAATCCGATTTTTTCTGACACGGACGCTTTGCGGAGAGAGTCAGACAAGGTGGGAGTTCCTTTACCGCACATAACATCAAAAGCAGAAAAATCATCCCTTAATTTCAAAAAAACAGAATAGAACTCGGCAAAATCCCGTGCAACAGAGCTTACTTGTATATACTGTTCAATAAACTCGGCAGTTATTGCGACCCCTTTTTTTTCAAAGGAAAAAACAAGTCTTGAAAGATCTTCCCATCCCCTGGCAGTCACAAACTCCTTGCGTAACGGGGTATTCTCAATGTAATAAAAGCTATTTTTATTAACGTCCAAAAATGAAATTATTGCAGGATGAACATTCTTTTTCACCGCATATTCTCGCCACACACCATAGTCCGAATCAACAGAGATTTTCTGAATACGGTCAAGCGTTGCAATATCATATTCCCTTACAGACTTATTGTACTCCGGCGGATTGCCTGCAGTAACAATAACCCATCCGTCAGGCACTTTATGTGAACCGAATGTTTTGTACTGCAAAAACCTGAGCATAGAGGGAAACAATGTTTCTGATACACAGTTTATTTCATCTAAAAACAAAATACCCTTGTCCTTGCCTGTTTCCTCAATATAATTATACACGGATGCCAGAATTTCGCTCATTGTATACTCTGAAACCTGATACTCCGTGTCTCCGAATTTTATGGTTTTGATAAACGGCAGACCCAAAGCACTTTGCCTTGTGTGATGAGTCATAGAATAAGTAACAATACCAATTCCAAGCTCTTCGGCAATTTGCTCTACAACAGCAGTTTTACCTATTCCGGGTGGTCCGTACAGGAAAAGAGGTCTTTGCTTTTCTATGGGAATAACAAAGCTATTGAACTCATCCTTTTCAAGATAGGCAGTTATTGTCGCCTTTATATGTTTTGTTGCTTCCTTTATATTCATACATAAACCCTTTCGTTATATAAACATTAAATTGAAAACAAATCCCCGAAAAGACCTTCAGTTTCTGAAATACCTGTTTTTTTACTGACCGAGGGTATAATATCCAACAAATTTCTGTGCCCGTTTTTCATGGCAATGTTGTAAATAGCCGTGTAGAAATCCGTATCAAAAATATAGTTTTCCAGCAAATACGATAATACTGCCGCTTCATTACGCTCCGTTGCGAAAACTACTACGTTTTTCACATCATCGTGAAGTGAAGCTTCGTAGATTGTCTTAAACCTTTCGTCAAGTGACTCATTATAAACAAGTCTGTATGCGGCAACTAATGGTTTCTCGTAAGATGTTGCCTTATAAAACTGATTATCATACTTACTGTAATCAAATCTGCCGTTTTCAATAATATAGTCGGAATCATTGTTGTATGAGTAATAATTTTCACCCACAAATACCTTGATCCCCTGTTTTGCCAAAGCCAATATATGATTAAAGCAGGTTTTTTGCCTGTCCGAACCGAAATCAGACAGGACACCATCAAAACCCAAACTCAGAAAACGAGGATTGCCGTGCACTGATACCGTTGGACAAAGCCCCTCATCACCACTTTCCGTGAAAGAGGAAACAAATGCTTTTTCTGAAGCGCTCAGGTTACTGCAAACACGCTTCATAAAAGGCTGTTTCCCCAAAAAGCGTGGCACAGAGACCAACCTTGCATACTGCAAATTATTGCAATATTTAAAAGCAAAGTCCCCTATTTCCTCAACAGATTTGGGCAAGGAAATTTCTTCCAGGCTTTCGCAACGTTTAAATGCCTTTTTACCTATAATTTTCAGTTTATTGGGAAAAGCAACAGTTTCAAGGCTTGTACACCCGCTGAAGCACTCATCACCAATTGCCTTCAAGCAGGCGGGTAACACAATCTTTTTAAGTGATGTGCAATTCTGAAATGCACCTTCAGGGAGATATTCCAGGTTATCAGGTAATTCAACACAGCTTAACCCTCTGCAATCCTTAAAGGCGAATTTACCCAACACACATAAAGACTCAGGTAATTTAATTTCATTTAACGAAGCACAGTTCGTAAAAGCATTATCAGAAATTTCATTTAACCCCTCAGCAAATGTTACACTGCTAAGTGCCCTGCAGCCCAAAAATGCGGCTGAGGATATAACCCGCACACGGGAACCTATATGCACTCTGCCGAGTGTAGGTGAAAAAGCAAACTTATCGGGCTTTACTATTCTGTTTTTTATTGTTACGGAGTCTTTGCTCTTAAAAAACAACAAACACATCACCTGACTAAATCAAACTTATCAACATACAAAACAGTTGCCCAGGACGGAACCCTACCCTTGTCAAACCCATTGTCGTGAATTGCAAAAACCGATTTAAACACAGGTCCTTGCGACGGATAAATTCCATCACCGTCGGTAAAATAAATAAGACCGTTCACAACATCATTTTTTGATGAGGCGCACACATTTGTGACATATTCAAAAACAGGGGTAAAATCTGTGCCCCCAAAGCCTTTGAGAGTAACATTGCTCACATAATGGTCCAATTCCTGTGCGGTGCGAATAATCACAACATCCTGAATAGCCGAATCGCATTGTATTATATGAACCTCACACTGTCGGGAAAAATAATCGTTTTGTTTTAAAATGCTATAGGTTTTATCCATAAAACCCTGTACGATATCACCCTTAACAGATCCTGATGTATCAATCGCAATAAAAAGCTTTTTTATTTTATTATCCTCAGCATATTCAAGGGGTTCAACAATGGGCATATTGTCATAAAGCTTCAGCCCATAGGTATAAAAGATGTTATCAAACTCATCATCATTAATTTTCAGTATTTCATTTACAGCCAGAAATCTTCTTAAAAAATCCCCATAATCGTACCGTTTTTGAGTAACCGCCTTGAGTAACTGTACATCTATTCCGGAGGTTTGACCCAAACCCTTTGCAGACTCCGCCTCTTTTGCGGTATGTGATGCAATGGAACGCCATGCCTCCTGACTATCTTCAGCAGAGGAATTAACAGTCTCTGTCAGAGTTTTTTCCTTTGAAAGTGTGGTTTCGCCTGCAGTTTCATCGGCAAATTTGTATATTGAGTGAATTTCCGATACATTTTCAACATCAGAATTCAGGTGCAATTTTTTTCCCTCATACCAGATATAGTGTTCATCCTGTATAAAAAGCTGTGACAATTTTTCGCACGATGAATTTTCTTCACCAAGTAAATAATAATATATATTTTCTGCTGTAAGATTTTTCAGTTTTTCCGATAGACTATTTATATATGATGACTGTATGCTCTCCGTCGGACTCTCTGTGCAAGAAAGCTTCCATTCATTTATAGTGTGTTCTACCGCTATGTCGCAGGCGAGATTCCAGAGCTTTTCGTTTTTGAAGTCCGTATTAAACGGATGGAGAAGCATACAATGAAGCATAGAATGTAAAAGTAACCGATTAACGCCAGTCGGCTCATCATAAAAAATACGACAAACAACAGAGGGATTACAATAAAAATCGGTACCGTCGGTAAATGCAGTTCCTTGATTTGTAAACTTATAGCAGAACATATTTACCCCACGGATAAGTGCGTGCAAATCTGAACAAAGAACACTTTTGCTTTGCTGCAGAATTTTTTCTGCAAGAGCAACAATATCCTCCCCCATATTCACACCACCTTTTAAATCATTTATGTCACTACATCAACAAACTACCTTACTCAAGATGCCTTAAGCTGTTGACACATTATTTTATAAATGATATCCTTATTATGTTAAAAAAATGTTTCTGATTATACTGATTTATTGAATTAGGCGATAATTATGTTAAATTTAAAGAAAAATGACATTGTCCTCTTCCAAGGAGACTCCATAACAGACGGTAACCGTGGGAGAAACAGCGATCTTAACCACGTTTTGGGACACGGATACCAATACATACTCGCCGGTGAACTATTTGCAGAAAACCCGGGCAAAAGCATCGAAATATATAACCGAGGTATAAGCGGCAACAGAGTTTCAGATCTGTACGGCAGATGGCAGGAGGATTGCCTTAACCTAAAGCCAACAGTATTGAGCATACTTATAGGCATTAACGACATTGCTTTCAAATATATAAACGGAAGCGGCTCTGACCCTGACAGATATGAAAGAATATACTGCACTCTGCTGGATGAAGTTCTTGAGCAAAATGCTGATACATTTATTGTTATAATGGAGCCTTTTTTCGGTGTTTCGCCTGATCCTGATATACACGCTCACTATGTACCGCGAATTGATGCCATACGAAAAAAGGCAAGGTCTGTTGCTGAAAAATACAATGCAGTATTTGTACCGTTACAGGATGTTTTTGACAGTTTTGCAAAAGACTATGATATTTTTGATGCCCTGTGGGACGGAATTCATCCTACAACACTCGGTCACCAGCTTATAGCCAACAGGTGGAAGGAATGTGTGCAGGAAAAATTAAATAACAGATAAAAAATGAGCATCATCGTTTAGATGATGCTCATATCTTTTATAAATCTGCCGCAGGTGTGTCATTCTGCAAATTATCAAGACCCAAATCTGTATTTAAAAATCCGTTCGATATGGGAATTTTACTCATATTTGTGCCTGCTTGCGCAACCTGACTTGATGTAGGATGAACGCTCATTTCAGCACCGTTCGTTCCCATTCTTGCGTCCTTTGCTTTGTGGCGAAGAACCCTTTTATTTTCAACATAGCTTTTGCCTTTTTCGGTCATTAAAATCACCTCGGTAATATAATGCCCGCAAAGGTTTATTATATTAAATGAGAATAGGTTTTTTCAACAATATCCTGTATTTTTACGGTTAAAAAGCCAAAAACAGATGTATGCATTACACCCTGTAACGGATTTTGCCATTCCTCGGATATTGCCTCAACACCGTTCATCATACCCAGAACAGAGCCGACTGTAGCACCGTTACAATCTGTATCGAAGCAGGGCTGAACAGCCATACATATCGATTTACCGTAATCGCCCTCGCCATACATTATTGCGGCTGCAACAATCATTGCATTTGGAATGGTATGGCACCAGCCGTACCCTGTGTGTTCATCAAAAAGGCTGTGTATACGTGCAATGCACTCATCGTAAGTAACGCCGTTATTATAACCGCAGATAACACTATCCACCGCCTCATAAAGGCGCGACGTTGCAGGTATCTGGGCAAGACCGCCCCTGAGCACTGCTTCACGCTCATTGGTGACTGCAGCACAGGCTATCATTGCAGATGCAAACATTTCACCGTATATACCGTTTTTGGTATGTGAAATACAGGCATCGTTAAATGCCATTTCTGCCGCTTTTTCGGGATTTCCCGGGTTAATATAACCAAAGTAATCGCCACGAATCTGGGCACCTATCCACTCCCTGTACGGATTTTTATACACAGCAGACTGTGGCGGTGCATAGCCCTTGACAAAATTGTCATAAGCCACACGCTCTGCGGTAAAATAGGCATTACGCCCCTGATACTTCAACCATGACGAAGCAACATCTGACGGTTTGAAATCTCTGCCGAAATCATCAACTATAAGCTGTGATAAAAGTATGTAGTTTGTATCATCATCCACAGGCATACCGCAAACAGTATCTGCAAAACACTTACCTTCAAGGTTGAATTTGCTTTTACTGCTGATTTCGGAGGTAATATCTGATGAAAGAATGTAACGATGCAAGGGATAATTGCCCGTTTGCTTAAGCAACGGATAAAAATCCTCTGTGCGTATGCCCTCCACAGGTTTACCGAGAAGGCAACCGCATATTCTGCCTGTGACAGCCCCTGCTATTTTATTTTTTAACACATTCTCGTCCCGAATTGAACAATCAACAGGATATGCTTTGCGCAACTGTTTTATTGATTTCAAATCTGACGGTTCGTTATAATTATAGTTATCTCGTTGAGGAAGTCTGTTTACAATCTCATAAAGTGCATCTGTAAGAACAACACGGTTTTCATCCTCAGGAAGGTTTGCCGCCGCATCAAAAATCACCTTATATTTTTCTACATCCAGACCCTCGTCATAGCATTGGGTATATTCTACACTTATATCGTGGCAAAAGCTGTCCCAATTAGCAATATCGCTATAATCAGGTTTTACTGCCATAAAGCACCCCTTACAATCAGTTTTCTTCTGCCTTCTTAGCTGCCTCTTCCTCTTCTCTTTTGCGGCGTTTTATTTTTTCTTCCTCCCACTTCTGTGCAACCTCTGTATAAACAGATGCATCAATTTCAGGGTTACCCTGTGAGAATACGGGAAGGAGCATATCGCCTGCTACTTTGGGATCTGTACAGGCTGTATCATTTCTCCACTGCTCACGCACCGCTTTATCGCGCAAATTGGGAATTTCCATGGGAATGCCGCCATTGAGAACAGAACGGTATGCAAACATACCAGGCAGGAACATATCCATTGCCTCGTAAACATCAATTATATCTGCATTTTCGTCGCCAAGAATTTTGGTTACGAAATTGTACATTGTGTAAAAGTCAGAGCTGCCGTGACCATAGCTTTCAGCAACCTTGTCAAACTCGCGCTCGGGGAAGTAATCAAGGTGCTCGCCTTCTCCATACTGACCGCTGTACTCATCAGTATTAACATAAAGCCTGTGAACTGCCTTTTTCTCAGCATCCTCACGGGCAGTTTCCATTCGGCCCTTACCGCCATATACAGAGTACCAGATTGAATCCCTGTAAAGGTCACCGTGAATACTCTTGATAATACCGCCGTTTTCCAGCTCAATCATCTCAATACCGAAAAGACCGCTGTATGAACCGCAACGCATTTTACGCATATTCATTTTACTTTCAAAGCCTGTAACCTTAACAGGACGCAAGCCTGAAATATGAATAAGGGGACCTATTGAATGTGTGCAATAGAAGTTTGCATACATATGATTGCGCCAATGCTCCTCTTCACCATAGGTAATTGAAGGCCATATCGGCTCGCAGTTATGTACATACTCACCCTCACCATACTCAAATTCACCGATTTTGCCCTCTCGGTAGAGACGACGCATCTCGTAGGGGCCGGGCATATAGCAATAGTTCTCACCATAGCAATAAATTTTACCTGTTTCTTCAACACATTCAATAAGGTCAATTGCCTCTTTCATAGTCTGTACAGGCAAAACCTCACTGAAAACGTGAAGACCTGCTTTCATACATCTGATTGCAAAAGGAGCGTGCTCATTTGCATAGTTTGCAAGAACAACTGCATCCATATCGTGCTTTATAAATTCCTCAAAATCGGTATAGTATGCAATATTATCGCCGCAGATTCTCTTTTGCTTTTCAAGAACCTCGGGGTTTTTATCGCAAATAGCAACAAGCTGAGCATTATCCGCGCTCTTGGCATAATTTATCATGCTTTGTCCGCGATAACCACCCAATACACCAATTCTTACTTTATCCATAATTATCACCTCATAGGTAAATTTTTTACAAAAACCATTTTATCACATCAGAAAAAAACTTCAACATTATTTACAACTTTTTTTAAAATATATTTGACTGCCTTAATTATTAATGGTATCTTATTGTTAACAGCTTCGGAAACAGGTGTTTGTATGAAAAAAATATTGAAACGCATCCTTTATGTTGTTTTAGGAGTGGTGGTGGTCGCCTTGGGTGTTTTTTCCCCTTATCTTTTAAGTTATGTAAAAACTGATCAATCATTTGAAATTGCATCAGGAGCATTCTCTGAAAGCGAGATACATCTTAACGGAACGCCATCCCCTGTTACCGTAACAGGCGCTAAGGTAATTGACGGCAGAGTGAAACTGAGCGAACCTGTCACAATAGCCTTTGAAAACGACAGTTGCGATTGGTTTAACTACTACGGTCTTTCATATACCGCAGACAGCTACATAAAAGCAACCCTCAAATACAATGCCGGTGTGGCGGAGAAAAGCGAAGATTTCTTTTTAGAGCCGGCAAAAGACACTGCTCTTTTTTACTCGTTTGTTGATAATTTGTTAGATGGTGGCAGAGGCAACAAGCTAATCTCAATTACCTTCACAGCCCTGAACAACAATGACGCAACCTTCACACTTAACGGTCTTTCTTTTTTCAGACGCGCTATCCCTGAGCAGGAGGTATTTACACAGGCTGATAATTTGAAAATAGGAATAGACCTTTTGTGGGGCGGTGCACTCAGTTACGTGGAGGATCTCGATTCAAATGTTCAGGCGGTATCTGTTGACGGAAAAATCAAGGTCGATTCAAACGCAGGTGAGCGTTATACGGCAGAGGTTGTTAATGAAAATGTAAATCTTATTAACCGCTATGACCCGGGCAGGCTTGTACAGCAATCATATTATGGTACCCTCGAATACGAGCACGGCATATTCATGGAAAATGACTGGCGCTATAACCCTGTTCAGGGCGGCAACCAATTTGGTGATGCAAGTAAAATAATAGACCTTAAAGTGACTGATAATGAAATTTATGTAAAATGCCGTCCCCTTGACTGGGCATTGGAAAAGGAGCGCATCACACCATCTTATATGGAAGCAACCTACACCATAGAAGGCGGCAAGGTTCACACAACGTGCAGATTTGTAGATTTCTCCGGATACCCTGAAGCTGAAAGCTCACAGGAAATACCTGCCTTTTATTGTGTTGCACCACTTGAAAACTTTGTTTACTATGCAGGTGATAAGCCTTGGACTAACGACAAGCTGTCATATGAAAAGGATTTGATTTTCTGGCCCGATGCAGGCTATCCCCACTTCTATTCAAAGGAAAACTGGGCAGCATTTACGGGTGAATTTGATGACAGCTTTGGTATAGGCTTATATGTTCCAAACGAGGAAGAATTCCTGACAGGTATATATGAGCGAGGTAACACAACAAATGAGGACCCCTCAAGAGATGGGCCGACCTCATATATTGCAGTTACAAAAACACGCACATTCAAAAGCTTTGAACCGTACAGTTATGAATATTACCTGGCAACAGGTGACGTTACTGAAATACGAAATTCCTTTAAAGGTATAGATAAATAATCAACAAAAAACTCTCATCCGCACAAACGGATGAGAGTTTTTTTGTACATTATTTAATTGTAGATATTAAAACCGTTTTCCTCAAGGTCATAGTA
The DNA here is from genome assembly GCA_045602985.1 of Acutalibacteraceae bacterium. Lineage (GTDB taxonomy): Bacteria > Bacillota > Clostridia > Oscillospirales > Acutalibacteraceae > DTU089. Next base: position 14,237 of record JAZULH010000054.1, read on the forward strand.
GTGACGTTGACTCACAGAGTTACCGAAAGAGTCAATATTTATTGTAAGACCGCCAATCATATCAAACTGCCAGTAACTGCCAAAGCCCGATTTTACGCCGTATGTAAGTCTGATACCATCGTAAAGCACGCTGAAATCGTTTTTGTGGTCGTGACCCATAACAATTTCCTTGGTGCTGCCTAACTCCTTACAGAGACTGAAGAAGCCGTTATTAACTGCAGAGGGACAGCTCTCCTCGCACTTTCTGCCCTCGGCAATATCAGAATATGCCCTGTCAATTACACCAAACTCGTAAATATCATCAGGTACACTTACTGTATCCCAGGCATCATAAATTTCGTAAACAGGAATGTGGATTACAACTGTGCTTGGCACAACATAACCTGCTTCCTCGGCAATCCCCTTTACTGCCCATTCATACCAAGCCTGCTGATTATCCCAAAGGTGATCGTAGCTACCCTCATATACCGTGCCGTCCTCACCAACAAAATCTGCATTGTCGTGGGTATCCATCATAAAGAAAGTATGAACAATCCTACCCTCTTCGGTAATATTAACAAGGTAGTTACCGTAGCCCATATCCTCTGGACCGAATTCAAACATACAGTATTCTGCCTCTGCAAGGTGATACGCAGCCCAGAATTCGTCGGGACAGCCCTGTCCGTCATGGTTACCCATTACAGGTGCCCACGGAATCTCAAAGGACTCCATAAGCTCTATAAGCTCAAGGTAAGCAACTGTTCCGCAAGCGTTGTCACCGCTCATTGTAATAAAATCGGGCTGATAATCCTCAACCATTTTAGTAATAAGCTGGTTTGAATATTCGCCTGCATCGCCATAAACCTCATCATCGTTAAGCTGAATATCGGTAACATTAAGTACAACGAAATCCTCCCCGGGAGTTTTTTCGATAGAAGCATAATCCTCGATATTAAACTTATCCTCTGCTGACCACGGTGTGAAATACGCATCCTCACCGCCCGATGTAATCAAACCATCAATAGGTGTAAGAAGCTGAGACATACTGAAAATAAAGGCGAAAATCATTTTGATAATTGCTTCAAGTGTTGCCATTTTAATATCTCCTTTAATATAGATTTATTTACGCTCTTTAATAACCCTTGCAGGTGTGCCAACCGCAACAGAATACGGCGGAATCGGCTTAACAACAGTTGAATGAGCACCTATAACGGAGCCCTCACCAATGTTACCCGAATACATAACGCAACAACCCATACCGATGTACACATCGTTGCCGATTGTAACCTTTTCGCAATGACCGCCCTGACTGTAAATAATGCTGTTGGGATTATCAAAAATATGAGAATAAGGTGTGAGTGTTATATTCTGAGCAAGCAGACAATCCGTGCCTATTTCCAATCCTCTGTGACCGAAAAGCGTTGTGCCGGTGCCTATATAACAACCTCTGCCGATATTAATATAGCCCTCTGTGCTACGCTCGGTATCAAGATAAACCCTGTGCTGGAGCCTTACATTGTCCCCAAGAGTAATACCTTGCTCACCACGTGCTATAAGCGTGCAGCCATCGGAAATCTGAACGTCATTGCCAACTGTAATATACTGGGGATTAATGATATTTACCCCCTTGCCGATTGTTACATTCTCGCCCATTGATCTGAACTTTGTTCTGTAATATTCAACTCTTAGCTTTGCGGCATATTCAGAATCATCATTCATAAAAATGGTTTTGTAAAAATTCTCCTTGCCTTCCTCATCCAAAGCGGTAAAGGCGTTTGTAAAAAACTTATCCATAACGTGCTCCATTCCATACTTTTTTACATTTACATAATTATAACACCAAAACAATTGTAAATCAATGGCAAAATGGTATTTCCGAAAGAGAAAATCAAGTGTTTTCAAGCAAGAAAATAATTTTATTATTCAAAATAAAAATCAAGAAAATTTTGTCAATAATTATTGTACGAAACAAACCAATGTGTTATAATAAATTATTATCGATTACAAGAGGTAAAAAGATGAAAAAACTTGACCCCGTTGTTATAAAAGAGACCGTTTACATTGCTGTTGTTTCCTTTATTTTCAGCGTAATTATGCAGTCGGTATTCCTGATTGCAGGCAAATGGGACTACACCGTTTTAACAGGAAACATTTTAGGCTACTCAGCAATTATAATTAATTTTCTTGTTATGGGTATCGGTGTTCAAAACGCCGTAAACAAAGACGAGAAGGATGCTAAAGCACTTATGAAGATTTCCCAGACCTTCAGACTTCTCTTTATGCTCATAATCGCAATCATCGGTCGCGTTGTACCGGTATTCAACCTTATTGCAGTAGTAATACCTTTTTTGTTTCCCCGTATTGCTGTTGCCATAAGACCTGTTTTCATAAAAAAATAACGAGCCTTCGTTCCGAGAGGTGATGCTTTTGAAGGCAATTGACAAAAAATTCAAGATTGTGGATATTTTTTATATCGTTATGATGATTATCCCCATTGCTACCGGCATTGTTTTGCAGGTGCTTACAAAACCTCAAACAGAGGGTATAACAATTACAGGTGCAAGAATATTCTTTACAATCCCTATGCCCATCCAGGATTTCCCTGTTACTGAATCACAAATAAACTCCGCCCTTGTACTTATAGCAATAGTATTTCTGTGCTTGTTCCTTGCGCACGGCATAGAAGAAAAGGTTCACCTTAAGCGCCAACATTTTGCAGAGCTTATTGTTGAAAAGGTTGACAATATGGTAAACGAAAATATGGGCGAGTATTTCAAAGGCTACTCCCCCTTTATTATCGCAATTATGGCTTTATCGGCCTTTTCCAGTTTATTGTCACTGTTCGGCTTATTCCCGCCCACATCAGATATTAACATTGTTGCAGGCTGGGCGATACTTGTTTTTGTGCTTATAACATACTATAAGCTGAAATGCGGACCTGTTTACTATCTGAAAAGCTTTACAGAGCCTGTAGCATTCCTAGCACCCATTAACTTTTTAAGCGAATTTGCTACACCTATTTCAATGTCATTCCGTCACTACGGCAATGTACTTTCAGGAACGGTTATTTCTGTACTTATAGGTACTGCATTGGCAGGTTTATCAAACCTTGTGTTAGGTAACCTCCCCGGATTCCTGGCAGACATTCCATTATTCCAGATTGGTTTGCCTGCCGTATTATCTATTTACTTTGACGTTTTCAGCGGTTGCTTGCAGGCATTTATTTTTGCTATGCTTACAATGCTTAACGTATCAGGGGCTTTCCCCATTGAAGTTTATGAAAAAAGAAAGCAGAAAAAGCTTTCAAAAATAAAAAAATAAATTGGAGGACAAAAAAATGGAACTCGCTATTGGTATAATTTTAGGTTGCTGCGCTTTGGGTGCAGGTCTTGCTATGATTGCAGGTATAGGCCCCGGTATCGGTGAAGGTAACGCTGTTGCAAAGGCTTGTGAAGCTATCGGTCGCCAGCCCGAAAGCAAGGGTGCCGTTACAACAACAATGCTTATGGGTTGCGCTGTTGCTGAAACAACCGGTCTTTACGCCCTTGTTATTGCAATTCTTCTTATATTTGTTGCACCGAACATTCTTGTTGATATCCTTGTCAACACAATCGGTGCGCTTTAATAAATCCATTTACGGAGTAAAAAAATGCAAACTTTAGATGTTATTTCTATAAATCTGTGGCAAATGCTTGTTTCCCTGGCAAACCTTGTATTGCTCTTTTTAGCAGTAAAGAAGTTTCTTTACAAGCCTGTAAAAAAGATGCTGGAAGCACGTCAGAACACAATTGACGGACAGTACAGCGATGCACAGGAAGCAAAAGAACAAGCAATTTCCACTAAACAGATGTATGAGGAAAAGCTGTCAGGCGCAAAAACAGAGGCTGACGGTATAATTCAGTCTGCCGTAAATACTGCAAAGGCTCGCGAAAACGAAATCATTGCCAAAGCCAAGGACGAAGCAACAATTATCTTAAACCAGGCAAAAGAAAATGCAGAGCTTGAGGTCAAAAAAGCCGAGGACAGCATAAAGCAGGAAATTGTTTCGGTAAGTACCTTGCTTACTGAAAAAATGCTCGAAAGAGAAATTAACTCCGACGACCACAGGCAGATTATTGACTCCTTTATCGAGAGTATAGGTGACGAAAATGACACAAATAGCTAAGGAGTATGCAAGCGCTTTGTTTATGCTTGCTTCGGAAAACGGCTGTTGCAGTGAATATGCAGAGCACCTTGCACACGTCGAGTTTCTTGTAAAAGAAACACCGGAATACATTAATTTTTTGGAATCCCCTGCTATACCTCTTTCTGAAAGATTAGGTGCGATTGATGAGGCTTTCGGCACAATGCCTGAGCATATTGTTTCTTTTATAAAAATCCTGTGTGAAAACGGAAGAATACTTCACTTATCCAATTGTATTACAGGCTACAACGAGTTGTTGAAAATGGCTGAAAACAAAACTGTTGCCACAGTATACTACGTGGAGCCTCTTACTGATGAGCAAAAATCTGCTTTAGTAAGCAAGCTCTGTGCTTTAAGCGGCAAAACGGTTGAAGCAGAATACATTGAAGATACATCTCTTATTGGCGGTATAAAGATTCTTTTAGATGATAAAACCATTGATGGCAGTATTGCAAACCGCCTCAAAAAAGCAAAGGGAGTGATTAGCCAATGAATAATCCCGGCGAAATCAGTAACATTATAAAAACCCAGATTGAGCACTACAAATCCCGTATTGAAATGGCTGAAACAGGCAAGGTTATACTTGTGGGTGACGGCATTGCACGAGTTTACGGTCTTACCAACTGTATGGCCAATGAGCTTCTCAAGTTTGAAGACGGCAGCTTTGGTATGGCACAAAATTTAGAGGAAGATACTGTTTCTGTTGCGGTGCTCTCCAACAAAAATAATATTCGCGAGGGTTCTACTGTTGAAAGAACAGGCAATGTTTTATCAGTGCCCGTTGGCGACAAGCTCCTTGGCAGAGTTGTTAATGCACTTGGTGAACCCATTGACGGCAAAGGACCTGTTGAATATGACGACACACGCCCCATCGAAACAGAGGCGCCCGGCATTATCGAAAGAGAAAGTGTTAACGTACCTTTACAGACAGGTATCAAGGCTATCGATAGTATGATTCCTATTGGCAGAGGTCAGCGTGAGCTTATTATCGGTGACCGCCAGACAGGTAAGACAGAAATAGCCATTGACACAATTATAAATCAGAAAAACACAGATGTTATTTGCATTTATGTTGCCATAGGACAAAAAAGCACATCTGTTGCTCAGTTAGCCAGTGAATTAACTCGCAACGGTGCTATGGGATACACAATTATTGTATCCGCAACCGCATCCGAAAGTGCTCCCCTGCAGTACATTGCACCATACAGTGGTTGTGCAATGGCTGAGCATTTCCGCGAGCAAGGCAAGGATGTTCTCATAATATACGACGACCTTTCCAAGCACGCTGTAGCATACAGAGCACTGTCACTTCTTATTCGTCGTCCCCCGGGACGAGAGGCATATCCCGGCGATGTTTTCTACCTGCACTCCAGATTGCTGGAACGTGCGGCGAAGCTGAATGAGGCCAACGGCGGAGGCAGTATGACGGCGCTGCCGATCATTGAAACACAGGCGGGCGATATTTCCGCATACATTCCCACCAACGTGATTTCCATTACCGATGGTCAGGTCTTCCTTGAAACGGATCTGTTCAACTCCGGTATGCGTC
>JAZULH010000055.1:0-26788 GCA_045602985.1 Acutalibacteraceae bacterium
AGCATCATCACTTGTTGGCGTGCTTGCACAGCGTCTTATCCGTGTGCTTTGCCCACGTTGTAAGGAGGCTGTTGAGATTTCCTACCGTGATCTTCGTCACAGCATTGAGGACTTCCCCATTCCGGAAGGTAAAACACTTGATGATACAACAACCATTTATGAGCCCAAGGGCTGTATTGCTTGCAGTAATACAGGCTACAAGGGTCGTCAGGGTGTATTTGAGTTCCTTCAGGTTACTAATGAGATGAAACAGCTTATTCTCAAGCGTTCAGGCGTTCAGGAGATCAAGGAGCTTGCTATATCACAGGGTATGCATACACTTCACCAGGAAGGTATCGATAAGATTCTTGAGGGTACATCTTCAGTTGAAGAGGTTCTTCGTGTTCTTGTTTGATTTATTATTAAAAACGTATTGGCAGTAACTTTTCAGTAAATTTGTAAAGGGTGATAAAAATGAGTATTTTAACAAAGAAAAACGGTATTGCTTTTGTTGCAGTACTGGCAATTTTGCTTATTTTAACACTACTCATACCTGCAATGTTTACAATGTCTGAGACTGCAACACAGGCAGCAATGCAAGGAACAGACCAGTTCAGGGCATCATACCTTGCCAGAACAATGATTGAAATGTCTGTTGCGGCATTCCAGGATTTTTACGATTTGGCAGAAGAAGGCCAGGGCAATTATGAGAATAAGATGACAAAATTCCTGGAGACATATAAAGCCATTGATGCTCAGAAGGTTTATATGTATCGAGTTGATGGCGTTCATTATCCCGAAGAGCCAGAGCGTATTAATTTCGGTTCTGAAGAAGCTTATAATACAGCATATGAAGAGTACAAGGTAGCTCTCGAGAATTATGAGGTAAATGGTGTTGTTTACTCAACATCTGCAACAGCACCTGCCGGCTGTACTCTCATAGGCGAGGCTACATGCTCCATAAAATATGATAACGAAGCAAGTTATTATGCAATTTCTGAAGATGGTACTACAGAACAGATTAATGTTGAGGATTACGCAGGTGGAACTGCGGCTCTTGAAAAGCTGATTTCAGAGGGTGTTGATATTACCAACGAAACTCAGTATGTTAAAATTGAAAATAAAAATGTTGTATTTGAGTCTTTTGCTACAGTTAACGGCAAGGGTGGTTCAAGACGATGTGTGCTTGTTCTGCCAACCAAGCCTGCAGAAGAAAACTGGATCAGCGTTGCAAACCTTGAAATAGGCTGTAACCAGATATTCCCCGACACATCTACTGCTACAGGCAGAACCAACATCAAATACGACAGCGGTACAATGATTGACGGTTCGGCACTTAAACAGCCACTTTACATATTCTCCTGTGTAGGTAATATGGTTATTTCGGATGAGGGTCTTGTTGACCAGGTAATTACTGACCCCGAAACCGGTACTCAGATGACATATAATGACTATCTGCGCAAAAACAATTCAAGCTATCGCGCAGGCGATATGTCCTTTGGTCTTCACCCGGAAACAGGTACAAGAGAACCTGATAATGACCCCAAGTTTAATTGTCTCAGAACCTACAATATGGAAAGCTGGGCAAGCGATGCACAGCTTGACAACTTCGTTGCATATACTGCAACAAATGCAATTCAGGTGGATTTACCTGTTAACCTTATTATTAACCCCAGCCGTGTCGGCGCTGAAAAGGGTCGTCTGGGTGATGGCTTTGATAAAAACTTCTCCTTGTATAAGGTTCTTGTTTTCCAGGCACCGACAATAGTATTCAATAAGAGTGTTTCAAGCTTTATTTCCCTTTATGAAACTGATTCTGCATACAGAATGACTACCATAATGTTTGCTGCACCGCAGAATACTCCTTACAGCTATGTTAACGGTTCAAGAAATAACAAGACTGTTAAAGCAGGTAAGGTATTCTTCGCAGAGGATGCTTATGTATGGCTTGTTCCATTTGGTGAAACAGGCTCTAACTACAAGACCCAGACTGTTTACTACAAAAACGACGATATTATTCTTTATAAAATCGCAAACGCAGGCGATATATATTACTTTAATGCAGAGGTTGAAACCGATGTTAACGGAAAGCCCACAAAATCAGGCTTCTCCCTCAGCGGTTACTTTATGGACGTTATCTATTACGATAAGGCCAAGGAGTTTGACAACACCGGCTGGTGGCAGATATGGACAAAGGCAAAAATGAGGCTCTTTAACAATTTGCTTGATAACTATGGTGACAAAACTTACCTTAAGGACGACTTTAAGTGGATAGGTAATGTTTACTCCGGTACAGGTGATAAGCTTCCCGTTGTTGATGACTTCTATGTTGTTTGGGATAGTTAATGTTTGATTCAGAACAATTCTTACAGAAAGGATGGATATTATGAAAAAGCGGTTTTTTAACAAGCGCGGTATGACTTATGTTGAGCTGCTTGTGGCACTTTCTTTGCTTGCACTTATAGTAGTATCCTTCACACCTATGCTGTTGTCCTCATACGAGGCACTTTATAAAGCCGGCGAAAAGACCGAGGAAGTATACAAATCTCAGCAGGAGATGGAAGAAGGTCTGGCTGTAAGAACCTCAAAACGTGAGGGTACAGTTGCAATGACATTCACAATGAATGCTGAAAATATTTTTACAAACCTTAATGTAACCGGCAGAAAGGTTGTTTCCTCACTTCAGGATAAGATGGAAACAATTTTCTATGGTGTAAGAGCACGAATAGACTTTCTTACATCCGACGTTGTTTATGACGATTCGTTAACACACGACGTTGTTCTGCAGACAACGGGTATTCCGTTTAAGGATGTAAAAAAACGTACAGAATACGCAGGGAACCTTGACGATTTGCCCAAGGATCTGATTCTTATAGATGCCTTTATACCTGATAAGGCAACAGGTAATGACGGCTCTACTACAGACGAGCTTGTATACCACGATAATTCGAGAGCAACCCTTGTTATCAACCAGAAGGATGCTGTTAAGGGCAGAATCAGCTTTACAGTTGGCGGTGCCGATTTTACACAGTCACCCATCAAGGTTCTGATTTATTATAAAAATGAAAGAGGTACCTTGAAAACTCTTTCCGAATACTTGTATATTGAACCTCCCACAATGATTATGGCGGGAACCACTATAAACGACTATTACACAACAGCCGGCATCGAGGAAAAGGATGCTTCAACATCAGATGATTCACAGGTTGTTGAGTACACTCTTGAGGTTGAACCAAGAACTATGCGTACCTCAAACAGCCCGTACCTTAAAAAGTACTTTGGTTCTCCGAGTGAAACTCAGACCGTAATCCGAAATGTAACATGGGTAAATAATGACGAAACTGCGGGTATTTCACCCTACTATGTTATGGTAGGTACAAACGGCGCTATTTACCGTATGTATAATTACACAAGCCATAATACGGACATTTTCAAGCTCAGCACAGGTCAGACAAGTAAGCCCAATACATCGGGTTACTCTGCAACCGACGGACTTACACCAATTGATAATACCTATGATACCGAGGATGGTTACAGAGTTTACAGCTCTCTGTGGAGCGGTGACAGTGCTCATGTTTTCGACTTTTCTTCGTGGGACCGTTCAACGAACTACGGTCTTGACGAAGAGGGCGGTAACGATAACTGCTGGCTTACTGCAGAGCAGACAACTCTTCCCGACGGTACCAAGATAAAGATTGGTCCTTGGGAAATTACTCTCGATGCTGACACCAAGGTTAACACAAACAAAGGTGCTGACAGATATAACCTTTTCGGTATGCAGGCTAAATTCAGCTATTATTATGACGGATATAGAATTAATTTCGAATATCTGTATCAGGGTGCTCGCAATTTGTCGTATATTATTACTGAACACGGCTCACCTTTGAGAGCATTCGGCTTCCTTAAAAACGAAGATGACTTTAAGGGCTTTACAGAAATATGGTATCCTTCAGATGTTTATACTGCTTTCGGTAAGGATTCTTCTACAAGCGATGTGAATAAAATAGCAGTGTTTACAGGTTCTCCTGCTCAACGTCATACCGAAACCTCTTTCTCGGCTTTACGATTCCAAAACTTTGGTTCGTATAACCCCAATGTTGCAGAGGGTGTTAACTTTATGCGTACTGACGGTACAGCTACAGATGACAGAGAGGCAGCCCGTCAGATTACTGAAGGCAGGGATTACCTTAACGGACTTGAGTCGGAAATTAACCTTACTGACGCAATATACATTCCTTCTGCAGGCAGTGTTGAGGGCTCTATGCTTTATATCGGTACTGTTCATGCGTATATGAATATTATGCAGAAAGATAATTTGAGCGATAGTAGCAATTATTCACAAAAAGTTAAAAATACATGGGATGATGTTACTCACGGTGCTGTTACAGACTATGTTGTTTACGGTAATGCACAGGGTACAGGTACTACTGTCCACAAGTATAGCAGTGGTTCAATTGGTTGGAATAACCGTGACTGGTTAGGTAGATGGTCTAGTTCTACTAACGGTGTTTCTGCAGCAGAAAAGCAAGCAAAAATGCAGGAGACAACAGGCGATTTCCAGTATGATGACGGCAGAAGAAACTTCTTCGTTGCAAGACAGACAGGCTGGAAGGGTATGTTTATGGATGACGTTTACTTTACAATGGGTTATTCGTCAAACCGTGAAAAGGTGTTTACAAACATTACCTATGACGGCTCACGTGAGTATTATCGTTCCTACGAGCATCTTTACTTCCAGTCACACTACGGTGTTGGCGGTGTTAACCAGGACGGCTCACCTGTAAAGGTTGCTACCAGAGCAACTGTGGGAAGCACAGCTAACAGAAATATTTACAACAACGACTACTACAATGTGTGGTTCCCCGGCGAAATGTATAACCTTACAAACGTTGCCTCCGAGGAGGGTATAACTGTTGCGGTTGGTTATGCGGTTGCAGGCTCCGCTTACCAGTGGATTAACCCCAACCAGACAACCAACACATCAACAGCCCTTGGCGGTATTTATAATGACGGTGTTCTGGCAGCTATGATTGAGGGTAAGCAGTCTTCCTTTACAAACCTGTTGTACTTTAAGGATAACGAAACCTTTAACTCAACCTACCTTAGCTCGTCATATAGCGGTGCAGAGTACAAAAACGCCTTTACAACCTATGGTACACATGACAGAGACAGCATTCAGTTTACAGCTGTTGATCTTAACAGTGAAACTGAGTTCGTTTCCGGTGCTTCCACAGGTACCAAAAATTACTATGCTTACTATGGCGATAATAAGGGCAGAGTGTTTAAATCAAAGGTTGCAACATCACAGGTTACAATTACAAGCTCCAATGATGAGAATGTTGTAATGACAGAGAACACAAGCCTTGTAGGTTTCATTGCAGATACCACCTATGCAGGTACCGCTGCAGTACCTGCTCAGATGGAGGAAATTAAAATTAACGGTGAAACCTCACTCAGCACATATTTCTCAAAGATTGTTACAATTGTTGCAAATGAGGATATGGTTATAATTTCAGGTACAGCCAAAGACTCAACAACACCCCTGGCGGTTGTTGTTGGTACCAAGGATGCCTCAAACAACTGGACCTGGAAGCGTGTTCAGCTGACATCATATACAGGTCTTAATATTTACACAACAAAGATTCTGGGCGGATATTATTACTTTGCAGGCTCCAACTTCTTTGCAGGTGTTAGCCTTGAAGCACTTAAGCTTGCAAAGCATAATTCAACCATTTCTGATGCTCAGGCTAAGACAACAACACCAAATCTCGTAATCTGGGTAGGTACCGCTGACCAGATTTACGCAATGGATGGTCGAGATACAGCCTAAGAAAGGAGGCTCCGAAAGATGTTTAAATTACTTACATCAAAAAAAGGTTTTACGCTTGTAGAACTTATGATAGTATTAGTACTGCTCGCTTTGGGAGTCTTCGCCATAGGCAATATTGTGAAGGTAGCATACCGTTCTTTTGACAAAAGTGAGGAACGCTATGTCAAGCAGGAAGCTGTTAAGGTGGCGGCAGAGCTTTTGCGTTCAGGTTCAAACAGCGTTGCTGCCGCTCAGAGTGCCGATATATTCGGCACAATTGAGGTGGTTCCTGCAGGCAGCGCTGTAGATGAAGCATACTCATACCTGTTCTTTGAACCACACGAAAACGAAGAAACAGGCGAAATCGATGGTTACTTCCTCTACATTCAGAATAAAGAGCGAACACGAGATGAGGCTACACTTATATCCGATGTTCCTATGTATGTTTCCATAGATGCGTACATTGCCCCGAGCTATGATGGTGGCCCTGATGAAAATCAATGCGGTGTTCTGATAACTCTCGCTGCGTTGGAGAGTGACTATGAATATGTTGATGGTGACGGCGACGGTCAGATTGATCCGCCTAAATCAGATGATATTTATTACAGCCTTGACGTTGCCTACCATTTCCCTAATATGGTAACAGGCAGCACAGGTACTACCGTAAACTATATTAAGGCAAGACAACGCGCAGAGGCTAACATTTATGACCAGGAAACAGGTGTGATGCAGAAGGATAGTACAGGTGAGTACAAGACAGTTCCGACTGTTGATAAGAATGGCTCTGTTCTTCGTGTGTATTGTGACTCAATTATTTCAGGTGATAATACAAACACAAGCATTGCAGTTCCCAAGCTCTGCTTTGTTGCAACTGCGTCCTATGGCTATGATTCTGCTGAGGTTGGTATGCTCTGTCAGTTCCGTGATAAGTGCTTGCTGACTAACCCCATCGGTTCTGCCTTTGTTGATGCATATTATGCAATTTCACCGCCTATTGCGGACTTTATTGCAGAGCACGAGGGTCTGAAGGCTGCTGTGAGAATGGCTCTTAAACCCCTTATTGTGGTGGCAGAGTATTCACTCAATGATGAAATTGCTCCTGTTGGTGCGGCTTGGTTCCTTGTATTTATGGTTTGTGGTGCAACATCCACAGCAATTGCAATCAGGGTAAGCAAACGCAACAAAAGGCTCAGCCGAAATTCAAAATAAATAATTGAAACAATCACCCGAAGAAGCTTCTTCGGGTGATTTTATGCTCTTGAATATATTTTTGAATAATGCTATAATTCAAGCAAAAAATAATGTTACTGATTTTTATGGGTGTATATATGGATTACTACGAGAATAAAGTTGAACAGGAAAGGGCTGTGCTTGTGTCGGTAGACACAGGTGAATTTGATGTGGATTCATCACTTGCGGAGCTTACTGAGCTTGCCCGTACTGCAGGTGCTGAGGTTGTCTGTGAAATGACTCAAAAGCGCGAGGCACCGGAGGCAGGAACTTACCTGGGCAAAGGCAAGCTGGAGGAGCTTTCCGACTACTGTGAGGCTGAAAACCCCGATCTTATTATAATTGATGGTGAGCTGTCACCTGCACAGCAAAAAAATATTGAAACCATAACAGATGTACGTGTTATTGACCGTACAACTTTGATACTTGATATTTTCGCACAGAGAGCTCTTTCGGGGGAGGGTAAGCTACAGGTTGAGCTTGCTCAGCTGAAATATGCCTTGCCTCGCCTTGGCGGTAAAGGTGCATCTATGTCCCGACTTGGCGGTGGTATTGGTACACGCGGTCCCGGTGAAACTAAGTTGGAAACAGACCGCCGCCATATCAGACGAAGAATATCAGCTTTGACTGAGGATTTGAAAGCTTTGGAGGAGCGCCGTAACCGTTACCGTGAACGACGTAAAAAGGATGGCGTGGTAACTGTTGCTCTTGTTGGTTACACAAATGCAGGCAAATCCACTCTTATGAACACTCTCACAGATGCAGGTGTGCTTGCTGAGAATAAGCTTTTTGCTACACTGGACCCAACAGCAAGGGCTTTGACATTGCCTGACGGAAGCAGTGTGTTGCTTATTGATACCGTAGGTTTTATCCGCAGACTTCCGCATAAGCTTGTGGAGGCCTTTAAATCTACACTTGATGAGGCTGTCAGTGCCAACGTAATATTAAATATATGCGATGCTTCCAGTCAGGAGTGTGCAGAGCATTATAAGGTCACAATGGAGCTGTTGGAGGAATTGGAGTGTGGTGACAAGCCTGTTATAACTGTCCTTAACAAAAGTGATCTGGTAAGTGATACTGAATTGCCGCTTATGAATAACTGCGTCAGAGTTTCCGCAAAAACGGGCGAGGGTTTGACGGAGTTGTTGGAGCGTATTGCAAAGGCATTGCCTCCCACACGCAAAAGGGTGAAAATTCTGTTGCCTTTTTCACTTGGCGGAGCAGGTGCAGAGCTTCGCAAAACAGGTGTTGTGCATGCAGAGGAATATACTGCAGACGGCTTGCTGCTTGATATAACGGCAGAAATATTCATATTGGAAAAGTATAAAGAATATATTATATAAGAAAAATCCTGCTATGCAGGATTTTTTGTTATATTAACCGTCAAGGTGAACCGCAATTATTGACAAAATATGAAGCGAAGTGATATACTAAATAAATGCGTTGACATATAGCATTATATTGTTTTTAATGTATAGTCAGGTCATTAATTTGGTGAATATTGAGTTTTGGAGTGTTGAAAATGAGCAAAAATCTCAAAAAAATCGTAACAATGCTTTCATTAAGCATTTTGATGGTTGTTTTATTCTGTTCTTGCGGTAACGAAGAGGTTGCACAGACAAACTCTTCCGATAAACCACTTTTAGTTACAATTGAGGTTGACGGTAAGTCAATTACTGTTGAAGATACAGAGGGCAGATCAATACAAGAAATTTTGAAGGATGCAAAGATTACCTTGTCTGATAACAGTGTTGTATCAGTTGATACAAATAAAAAATTATCTGAAGGCATTTCAATCAGAATTTTGAAAAAGTTCAATGTAAAGATAAAGAATACTATTGATAATACGGAGCGTACGGTTGTTGTCGTTGGCAGTACAGTTGAGGATGCTGTTGATGCGGCAGGAATAAAGCTTGCTGATAACCACACTACAAACCATAAGCTTACAGATCCCCTTAAGGATGATATGGAAATTGTGATTTCTGTAAAGGAAGAGCCCACAACAACTCAGGTGTATGTTGCCGGTAATAATTCAAATAAAACACAGAAGGATTCCAACAGAAACAACGCCAACAGCTCTAACTCAAATAAAAGACCTAACTCAGGCTCAGGCTCATCAGGAACAAAGCCAACAAAAGCTCCTACTGTAACAAAAGCTCCTGCAACAACAAAGGCTCCCGTTGTAACAAAAGCACCTGCCACAACAAAAGCTCCCGCTACTACAAAAGGCAGAACAGTTGTCAGCGTAGAGGTGTATGAGGATTGTGACGGTTCAGGTCATGGCGTTAAGGTAATTACATATTCAGACGGAACACAAGAGGAGGTAGCTTTTTAAATGAATAAAAAGTTATGCAAATTGTTACCGCTTGTAATTGTGCTATTAATGTCTGCTTTGCTTTCTGTTAACGCTTTTGCTGCAGAGGTTGAGACAGGCGACAGTAGTAATAATCCCGAAATTCCTTCAACCGATACAGAAACAGAGCCTCCGATTAAAAACGGTCTTGTAACGGAAGATGATAAAATTTATTTTTATAATGATGACGGTACCTGCTTTAAGGACGGATATAAAGAAATTGATGTAGACGGACAAACAAAATATTATTATTTCCTTGAGGACGGTACAGCTTTTACAGACGGATATAAGCCTTTCACAAAAAACGGAAAGAGAGTTTATTATTATTTCCGGGAAGATGGTACTGCCTTCACGGACGGATATCTGAGCTTTACTGTTAATGGCAAAAAGTATCATTTCTATTTTCAGCAAGATGGCTCAGCTTTCACAGGTGGTTATAAAGAGGTAAAAATCGACGGACAAACAAAATATTTTTATTTTCTTTCCAACGGACAAGGCTTTAACACAGGCTATAAAACTGCAGTTATAGGTGGGAAAAAATGTTATTTCTTTTTTAATGAAGATGCAACTGCAGCAACATCTGTATTGAAAACCATTCCCTTGGGTCAGAGAAACGCATATATGTTTTTTACTGAAAACGGAAGAGCATTTACAGGTGGTTATAAAGAAATTAAAAGTGGTGAGCAGACTGATTATTACTACTTTCTTATGAATGGTCAGGCTTTTACCACAGGGTACAAAACTGTAAAAATTGCTGATGCTACTGAGTACTTTTTCTTTCAATCAAACGGTAAGGCATTTAAGGCAGGCTTGAAGCAGGTATCATTCGGAAATGAAAAATACTGGTACTTTTTCCAGAATAACGGAAGAGCCTGTAAGGTTGCCTGGAAGACCGTGAATAATCATAAGTATTATTTCACCAGTAACGGCCGTGCCGCGAAAAATGTTTTTATAAAATTCGGACCCAACCGTTATTATTTTAATAACAATTCTTATGCTAATGCCAACGGCTGGTTTTGTGTTGGCAAAGCATATTATTTTGCGAATACAAACGGTATTCTTGCAGCCAATAAGGTTGTTGAGGGTTATAAGCTTGACGCCAATGGTAAAAATACCACCAAGTATCGTATTATTCAGTATGTTAAAGCGTATACAAATGATTCTATGACTGATCAGCAGAAGATTAAGGCTTTGTATAACTGGATTCTTAGCAATAAAATGACTTATATAAGATCAAATGAGCATACAAAGAGCAATTGGGTATGGAAGGACAGTTGGGTTGACGATATGGCAACCAGTCTTATGGACAATAACGGCGGCAACTGTTTCCGTTATGCTTCTTTCTTTGGCTTGCTCGTTAAGGAAGCAACAGGTCTGTCCGTTCGTGTTTATCACGGTCAGACTCCCGGTTCACGTACTCCCTTGACACCTCACGGTTGGATTACTGTTTATCAGGACGGTCAATGGTATGTTTATGACCCCGAGCTTGATAAGTTCTCCAGTCGCGGATTATCAACCTGTTACAAAGTGCCTGCTTCTGAGAGTAAAATTCATCTGCAGGGCGTTGGTACAAACCTTTATTAAAGTGGTATAAATAGTTATGGTATTTAGTTCATTATTATTTGTTTGTTTCTTTATGCCTGTGGTGCTTGTATTGCACATGGTGATAAGAAATATAAAAGTGAGGAACTGTCTGCTTCTTATTGCAAGTTTACTGTTTTATGCTTATGGAGAGCCCGCTTACATATTTCTGATGCTTTTCAGTTGTTTGTTGAACTATGTTTTCGCATTGTTGCTCTCCAAGAAAAAGAAAAAGCTCTTTATTGTTCTGGCGGTTATTGTAAACCTCGGTCTTTTAGGTATATTCAAATATACCGGCTTTTTGCTTACAACCTTTAATGATATAAGCGGGCTTAGTATACCTGTACCTGATATTCCGCTGCCTATTGGTATATCTTTTTTCACATTCCAGGCATTATCCTATGTTATTGATGTATACCGTGATGATGTTGCTGTGCAAAAAAACTATGGAAAAGTTCTCTTATATGTTTCATTTTTCCCACAGTTAATTGCAGGACCCATCGTAAGGTATAAAGATATTGCCGGAGAAATTGATGAGCGCCACGCAGGTGCAGATGATATTGCTTGCGGACTCAGACGTTTTGTTGCAGGTCTTGGCAAAAAGGTGCTTATATCCAATACAATGGCAATTGCAGTTGATTTTGTCTTTGGTATAGGCTCTGACAAGCTGAACATTATTAGTGCCTGGATTGGTGCCTTGGCATATATTATGCAGATTTATTTTGATTTCAGCGGCTATAGTGATATGGCAATCGGTCTTGGCAGAATGTTTGGCTTCCATTTTAAAGAGAATTTCACTTATCCCTATGTTGCAACATCAATACAGGATTTCTGGCGTAGATGGCATATATCGCTGTCTACCTTCTTCAGAGATTATGTGTATATTCCGCTTGGTGGTAACCGTAAGGGAAAATTAAGGGCTGTTTTGAACAAGCTTGTTGTTTTTTTCCTGACGGGATTATGGCACGGCGCCAACTGGACCTTCGTTGTTTGGGGATTGTTTCATGGCTTTTTCTTGCTGTTGGAGGAGTTTATTCCTCAGATTAAAAAGATGCCGAAGGTGCTTTTGCATATATACACTCTTCTTGCAGTAACGGTTGGTTTTGTGGTTTTCCGTGCAGACACTCTAAGTCAGGGTGTTATGTTTATAAGCAAAATGTTCAGCGGATTCGATTTTTCACCCGAAACAGTTTCTGTGGCAATTCAACCGTTGACACCCTTCTTTATTGTTATGTTCGTAACAGCAATTTTGTGTTGCGGTCCGTTGTCAAAGGTTACAGATTACATCAAAAACATAAAAATTACAGAGGATTCTGCCAAGAAAGATAAATTCTTTAATGCTGCTTCGTTTGTGCTTTCTGTAATTGTGCTTGGTTGGTGTGTTCTTCGTCTTGCCGGAGGAAGCTATAATCCATTTATTTATTTCAGATTCTAAAAGGGGGGCAATACATTGAACAAAAAATTATGCGTTTTTATTGCTATATGTCTTGTTTTGTGTATGGTTCCCTCTGTTGGTATGGTGGTTTTCCCCACAACACAAAGCACAGAAAACAAAGCTATGGCAGAAACGCCAAAGCTTTTTACCGATGAAGGAAAATTCAATCAATTTGTTTTGCAGGATTGTGGCGAGTATTTCGCTGACCATATTGCCTTGCGTAATCATATGATTTATGCAGATGCAAAAATACAAACTGAGTTATTTTCTGAATCTAATGTAAGTGGTGTAATTTACGGCAAAAATGGTTGGCTCTACTATTCATCTACCTTGGATGATTATTTGGGTCGTGCACCTATGTCAGAGCGTGAGCTGTTTAATTTATCGCACAACATATCGGTAATTCAGCAGTATCTCGAAGAACGCAAAATCAACTTCGTTTTTACTGTTCCGCCTAATAAAAACACGCTTTATGATGAGAATATGCCGTATTATTACAGCACCGAGCTTGATTTTCAGCATAATGCTGTTCGGCTGGAATCGTATCTTACCCAACAAAAGATAAATTATATCAGCTTATTTGATTTGTTTGAAGAACAGGATGAGGTTCTTTATCTTATGCGTGATTCCCATTGGAATATGAAAGGCGCTTGTCTTGCATATAATTCCATTATGGATTCTTTGAATATAAAGCATAATGATTATTCGGATGCCAAGCCCGTTTTGGAAAAGACATTTAATGGTGACCTTAATAAAATGCTTTACAGCTTTTATGGCGATAAAGAGGATAATTATTCCTATAATTTGTCACAGAATTACGTATACACCAATGATGTTAAGGGCGTTGATGACGGTTGGATTATAACCGAGAATAAAAATGGCAAGGGAACGCTTCTTATGTTCCGTGATTCCTTTGCTGATTCACTTATTCCTTTTATGTCCAATGAATTTAAAACGGCATATTATTCAAAGGGTCAGCCTAATGCTATTGAAAGATATATTGAGGAGAATATTCCTGATTGTGTTGTAATAGAGAAGGTTGAACGTAATATTTCTGATTATCTTGATAGCCCCCCCATACTTACTTCGCCGACGGCAGACATTTCTTCGGATATTTTGATTACTAAAACAGAATCGACTGTGTCCGTTGAATCGTGTATGTATGACGATAATTATTATGCCGTAAACGGCAGTGTGGATAAGAAATTTATTAATACAAGCTCTGAAATCATTGTTTGTGTAAACAATGTGATGTATCGTGCTTACCATACAGGCGAGAATGATTTTTCATTATATCTAAAAAAATCCGGCTTTACTGATGGTGCTGCCGATATTCAGGTTTATGTTGTGAATGGCAATGATAGCGTTAGGGTTTTATCTGAAGTAATTGCACTATCATAAAGCCTTGTAGGCTGTATAAGTTTAAAAGTCCTTGGATTCATAGTGAATCCAAGGACTTTTTGAATGTTTATTTTACGCTGAAAAGCAAATCGCCGTATGAGGGATAGCACCAATGCTCTGACGAGCAAAGAGTTTCCATTTCGTCAACTGCTGCTCTGAGCTCTGCCATAACGGGGATAATTCTGCTCTTGTAGAACATTGCTTTGGCATCGCTTTCTGCAATTGTTTTAACCTCTTTTGAGAGGGCCTCAAGTTCGGCAACCTTGTCAAAGGAAACGGAAGAAAGGTGGGATAACTTTTCAACAAGTGTTTCCTCGTATGTGGTGTTAATGCTTGCACCAACATTACGCTTGGCAATAAGTGTATCTGCAAGCTCGTGAATATTACGGCTGACGCAGGGTAAAATGTCTTTTTTTGCCATATCAATCATTGTCAGCACTTCAATATTCAGGTATTTGCAGTACTTTTCGTTTTTGATTTCATAATGCGCCTTGATTTCAGCTTCACTGTAAACCTTGTGTGCTGTATACAGCTTAACATTCTTCTCGTGGAGCATATATGGGAGTGCATCGGGTGTAGTCTTGAGGTTTAAAAGACCGCGGCTTTCCGCCTCTTTAACCCAAGCATCATCATAACCGTTGCCGTTAAATATGATTCGCTTGTGGGCTTTGATAACCTCTTTAATAAGCTTATGCAAGTCGTTTTCAAAGTTTTCAGAGCCCTCGAGAGTATCGGCAAAGCCTTTGAGAACCTCTGCAACTGCGGTGTTAAGTGTGGTGTTGGGACCTGCAACCGATGCCGATGAACCAAGCATACGGAATTCAAATTTATTACCTGTAAATGCCAAAGGGGATGTCCTGTTTCTGTCAGTAGAGTCTTTGGGGAATCTGGGGAGAACGTGAACACCGACCTTGAGCATTTCCTTTTCTTTGTTATCGTAATCCTCGTCACGCTCAATAGATTCAAGTATTTCTGTAAGCTCTTCGCCCAGGAACATTGAAACAATGGCAGGAGGAGCCTCCTGTGCACCCAGACGGTGGTCGTTACCTGCGGATGCTATGGAAATTCTCAATAAATCCTGATACTCATCTACAGCTTTAATAACTGCACACAGGAAAAGCAAAAACTGTGCATTTTCTGCAGGTGTTTCGCCGGGCTCCAAAAGATTTGTACCGTTGTTGGTTGAGATTGACCAGTTATTGTGCTTGCCGCTGCCGTTAACACCTGCAAACGGTTTTTCGTGCAGAAGGCATATCATACCGTGCTGCTTTGCACATTTCTGCATTGTTTCCATTGTAATCTGGTTATGGTCAGTGGCGATGTTTGTTGTTGTGAAGATTGGTGCAAGCTCGTGCTGGGCAGGTGCGGCTTCATTGTGCTCGGTTTTTGCAAGAACGCCAAGACGCCATAATTCGTCGTCCAGGTCCTTCATAAATGCCTGTACACGGGGCTTGATTGCTCCAAAGTAATGATCATCAAGCTCCTGACCCTTCGGGGGCATGGCACCAAAAAGTGTTCTGCCTGTGTAAACAAGGTCTTTGCGCTTGTTAAAAACCTCTGCATCTATCAAAAAATATTCCTGCTCGGGACCAACGGTAGTTTTTACCGCATATACATCCTCGTTGCCAAACAGCTTAAGAATACGCAGAGTCTGTTTGTTGATTGCCTCCATAGAACGAAGCAGAGGTGTGTTTTTGTCAAGTGCTTCGCCACCGTATGAACAGAAGGCGGTGGGAATGCAGAGGACACCATTTTTTATGAATGCAAATGAAGTGGGATCCCAGGCAGTATAACCGCGTGCTTCAAAGGTTGCTCTTAATCCGCCGGATGGGAATGATGAGGCATCAGGCTCGCCCTGTATGAGCTCTTTTCCCGAAAATTCCATTATTACTCTGCCGTCTTTTTTACTGGTGATAAAGCTGTCGTGCTTTTCCGCAGTAATGCCGGTAAGGGGCTGGAACCAGTGTGTGAAATGGGTTGCTCCCTTTTCAATAGCCCAATCCTTCATTGCATTTGCGATTATATCCGCAACTTCAATATTGAGTCTATGACCTGTGTCAAGTGTACGCAAAAATTCCTCGTACGCCTGGGCAGGCAATCTTTCCTTCATTACCGATGCGGAAAAAACATCACAACCAAAAAAATCTGTAACTGTCTTCATTACAATCAACCTCTTTATAAAAGTTTGCCGATATATCCTGCCGCAATACCTAAAACTGCTGACACAATAACAAGCAAAATGGGATGAACCTTCTTTTTGAATATAAGGAATATACCTATGAGGCATATTATGAGCGATATAATAATATTATATAAGCTGATGCTTGCTATGGCAAAACCATCGGGGAAGAAAACTGTCTGTCCGATAGTGAGCACGGCACCTGCTATAAGACCTATAACGGTGGGTCTGAGACCTGTCATACAGCCTTTAACAATTTTGCTTTCCTGAAATTGCTTATAAATACGTGCAACAATGAGAATAATAACAAATGAGGGAACAACAACGCCCAGTGTTGCACACGCTGCACCTAATAATCCGCCTGTTTCCATACCAACATAGGTGGCAATATTGATGGCGAAGGGACCGGGGGTGCTTTCACTTACTGCTATAAAATTCACAATTTCGCTTTCGGTAAGCCAATTTTTTTCGATTACTGCGTTCTGAATAAGCGGCAGCATTGCATAACCACCGCCGAAGGTGAATGCACCTATGCTGAGAAAGGTAAGGAAAAGTTCAAGGTAAA
The DNA here is from genome assembly GCA_045602985.1 of Acutalibacteraceae bacterium. Taxonomy (GTDB): domain Bacteria; phylum Bacillota; class Clostridia; order Oscillospirales; family Acutalibacteraceae; genus DTU089. Next base: position 16,533 of record JAZULH010000055.1, read on the forward strand.
TACTCATACTTCTTTACCTCGCTTTCTTTGGATTACAGAGTGAACGAGGCCTATAACAGCACAGGATATGATAATGTAAATAATGCTTATGTCGAGGTGCGCAATATCAATAAACATTGAAACACCAAAGGCAAGTGCCATTATGATGTAGCTGAAAAGACCTTTGGGGCACTTTTTGTACATTGATACGAAAGCCTTGATAACCAAAGCAAGTACACCTGCACGTATGCCGTTGAAGGCAAATTGAACTGCCTCGTATTGACTGAATTGCTGTAAAACAAGTGATATTAAAGAAATAATAATAAATGAGGGAAGCACAACACCCAGGGTTGCAAAAAACGAGCCAATAACACCTGCAACACGGTAGCCTACAAAGGTTGCGGAATTTATAGCAATGGGGCCGGGAGTGCTTTCGGATATTGCAAATATATCCAGAATCTCCTCGCCTTTGAGCCACTTGTGCTTTTCACACATTTCTTTTTCGATTATGGGAATCATCGCATAACCGCCGCCAAAGGTGAACGCTCCGATTTTAAAAAATGTTATAAAAAGAGTCAGAGCATTTCTAAGCTTTTCCTTCAAATTTACACCTGCTTTCGTATTATATCATAATACCTATAAATTATAAAAAAATGCTAAACTTTTGTCAATGTACAATAATGCAGATTAAAGCGGAAACACTCGACTTTTTTTGTTAAATATGGTACAATATAAAATATGTAAAATTGTTTATCAGGTGGTGCATTATGGATTTTACAGCTGCGGAAAACAGAGTTGCTGAATTAACTGCAATACTTAATGAATGTATTGACAAATATTATATGGGTAACGAAAGTGATGTTTCTGACTACGAGTATGATATGATGATGCGTGAGTTGGCATCCTTGGAGGAGGAGTACCCTCAACTGCTGAAGAATGACTCGCCCACTCACAGGGTAGGTGGCAGTAGTGATAATACCTTTGAGCCCGTTGTTCATACGGTACGTATGGAAAGCTTGCAGGATGCTTTTTCGCAGGATGAGCTGGAGACTTTTGACAGCCGTGTAAAAAAACAGTTTCCGCAGGCTCAGTATGTTGTTGAACCTAAGATTGACGGTCTTTCATGCTCGCTTGAGTATCGTGACGGCGTATTGGTGCGTGCATCAACACGTGGTGACGGTGATGTCGGTGAGGATGTTACCGCTAATGTTAAAACAATTCGTTCTGTTCCGCTTAAACTGAATGAGTCGTTGCCCTTTATTGAGGTAAGGGGTGAGGTTTATATGTCCCACTCCTCGTTTGAAGAGCTTGTGGCACAGCAGGAGTTAAACGGGGAAAAAACCTTCAAAAATCCCCGTAATGCGGCATCAGGCTCTTTACGACAGAAGAATCCCAAAATAACTGCAGGCAGAAAACTTGATATATTTGTTTTCAATATCCAGCAAAAAGAGGGCGGCAGAGAAGTAAATACACATTGGGAATCGCTTAAATACCTTGAAGATTTGGGCTTTGCCACAGTTGACGGGTATGAGCTCTGCGACACAATATCAGAGGTTGCGGAGAAAATCGGCAAAATCGGTGATAATCGAGGTAATTTGCCTTATGATATTGACGGTGCAGTTATTAAAACAAATGATTTTGAAATGCGGCGTGTAATGGGCAGTACAGCCAAATTCCCCAAATGGGCGGTTGCATTTAAATATCCCCCGGAGGAGAAGCCTACCAAGCTTTTGGACATTGAAATTCAGGTGGGCAGAACGGGTGTGCTGACTCCCACAGCTCTGTTTGAGCCTATTACTCTTGCAGGCACCACAGTTTCGAGAGCAACCCTTAACAATGCAGATTTCATCAGAGATAAGGGTATTGCCATAGGTGATACCATAATTGTGCGCAAGGCAGGTGATATTATCCCTGAGGTTTTGTCAGTTAAGGAGCATAATGGCGAAAATCCCGTGTACCAGTATCCATCCGAATGTCCTGCCTGCGGTAGTAGTGTTGTTCGCGAGGAGGGCGAGGTTGCAATCCGTTGCCTTAATCCTGATTGTCCTGCTCAATTACTGCGCAAGCTTATACATTTCTGTTCCCGTGATGCTATGGACATTGAGGGGCTTGGCTCTGCAGTGCTCGAACAGCTTGTAAATGAAAGGCTTATTGCAAAAGCCTCGGATATATACCGAATTAGTCCTATGGATTTAGTATCACTTGAACGAATGGGTGAAAAAAGCACATTCAACCTGTTAGAGGCGGTTGAAAAGTCAAAAGAAAATGATTTGTTCAAGCTTATTTTTGCTTTGGGCGTTCACCATATAGGGCTGAAAGCTGCAAAGCTTCTTGCAAACCATTTTGGTACAATGGAGAATCTTCTCAATGCTACTAAAGAGGAGATTATGGAAATTGACGGTATGGGAGAGGTGTCTGCGGATACTTTATTAAAAACTCTTTCATTGCCTGCAACCCGCAGTATGATTGAGGAGCTTAAAGGCCTGGGTCTTAATATGCAAAACCTCACAGAGGTAGAGGATAACCGATTTGAAGGAATGACTTTTGTACTGACAGGTACTCTGGAAAAATACGGCAGGCGCGAAGCACAGGAAATTATTGAAAAATTCGGCGGTAAGGCGTCGGGCTCGGTTTCGGCAAAAACGAGCATTGTTCTTGCAGGCGAAAATGCAGGCAGTAAGCTGAAAAAAGCCAATGATCTGGGCATTAAGGTTATATCAGAAGACGAGTTTCAGGAAATGATTAAATGATTTTTACAAAAAAATAAGAGTGTATTTATATACATTGTTTATTGTAAAATCCTGCATTTTATTATAAAATAATTATTATCGGTAGATTAAGGAGGATAATTTATGCCTACAACCAATGTTGATAAAATCAAAACCAAAAGGAAAAATCTTTATCTCAGAGTTGCTAAGGGGCATTTTGCCTCAAACCACTCACACACAAATTACTATATAGATGTTGCCGCACAGAAATCACGTCTTTCTGAGGCAAAGGCAGTTGCAGAGGAGCTCTGTGCAAACTATAATTACACATCAACTGTTATTGATACTATTCTTTGCCTTGACGGCACAGAGGTTATTGGTACCTGCCTTGCAAATGAGCTTACAAGGAATTCTTTTGCAAACATAAATTCCCATCAGACGATATATATTGTTACACCTGAAATTACAAACGGTTCACAGATGATGTTCCGTGACAATATCGTGCCTATGATTAAGGATAAGCACGTGCTTGTGCTTGCTGTTTCCGTGGCATCAGGTGTTACCGCACAGGCGGCAATTGAAGCTGTAAATTACTATGGTGGTAATGTGGTAGGTATTTCCTCAATATTTGCAACATCGGAAAAATGCGGTGAATACCAAGTTAACTCTGTATTCAACCCTCATGACCTTGACGGTTACTTTAACTGCTCATCCCATGAATGTCCGTTGTGTAAAGATAAAAAGAAAATCGATGCACTTATTAATTGCCACGGTTTTTCAAAAATCTGAATTTAAAATGGGTAAAAGCCCTAAAGCAGTTGCTTTAGGGCTTTTGATAATGTAGAAGGTATGGAAATGTCAGCTCCTGATTTAAAAATTCTGTTTGAGGATAATGATATTACGGTTTGCTGCAAGCCTGTGGGTATTCTTAGTGAGGATGCCCCGAACGGTGAAAAGGGCATTGTAGGTATATTGAGTGACAGGACAGGGAAGCCCCTGCACCTTTTACACCGACTTGATCGCAATGTGGGCGGTGTTATGGTTTTTGCTAACAATAAAAAAAGTGCCGCAACCCTTAGTAAAGCTATTCAGGACAGCGGATTCCACAAGGAATATATGGCAGTAACTGACGGTGTTCCCCAACAGGATGAAGGGGTGTACAAGGATTTGCTGTTCAAGGATTCCAAAAAGAATCGCTCGTATGTTGTGAATAGGGTTCGTAAGGGTGTGCGCGATGCATCACTTGAATACAAGGTAATTGGAAAAACGTCCGAAAAAGCCTTGGTGCAGATCCTTTTACATACAGGCAGAACCCATCAGATAAGGGTTCAGTTTTCGTCGCGCAAAACACCTTTGACAGGTGATGTCAAGTACGGCAGCAAGGACAGAGCATCAGGGGAGATAGCTCTGCACTCATACAGGATAAGCTTTTATCATCCCTCAAGTAATGAAAAATTGAGTTTCTCGTGTGAACCTGATTACGAAGGCTACCCCTGGAATTTGTTCGGTGGTGTGAATAATGATTGAAATTTTACATAGCTTTAGCGGAGTTTTTGTGAATGTGCTTACGGTTATTCTGGGCAGTTCAGTGGGACTTCTTCTGAAAAAACAAATACCGGAGAAGTTGACCGGTGCAGTTATGACAGCTATTGGCCTTTGTACAATTGCCATAGGTGTTACAGGCATAATTAAGGGACAAAATCAGCTTGTAATGATCATTTCCTTGGTTTTGGGTGCAGTTGTGGGTACCCTTGTGGACATTGATGGTAAGCTGCAAAAAATAGGGGACAAGCTCCAGAAAAAGAATAAGGGCGGAGATAAATCTACTTTTTCCCAGGGATTTGTTACAGCATCCTTGTTGTTCTGCGTTGGGGCTATGACTATTGTAGGCTCTATGAATGCAGGCATATCAGGTGATAACCAGATGCTTTACACAAAGTCTGTGCTTGACCTTATTTCCTCATCAATGCTTGCCGCAAGTCTTGGTATGGGAGTTATGGTTTCCGCAGTTTTTGTGCTTGTTTTTCAAGGCGGACTTGTAGCCCTGTCGATGGTTTTGGGCTCATTCCTGAGTGAATTTGCAATTGCAGAGCTTGTTTGTGCAGGCTCTGTTATGATTACGGCATTGGGACTAAACCTTATAGGTGTAACGAAAATTAAGGTTGCTAATCTTTTACCGGGACTTATATTTGTTCCGTTTGTATGCATCTTATTTAATTAAAAGGAGTGGTTTTTTGAAGCTTAGCAATATTGAACCCCAAAGAGTTTTTTATTATTTTGAAAATATTTGCGACATTCCTCACGGCTCCGGAAATATGGATGGAATAAGCCGTTATTGCAGGAATTTTGCAATTAACCATAATCTTGAATATTATATGGACGATGCGGATAATGTTATTATTTACAAACCTGCATCTGTTGGTTACGAAAATGCTGAACCGGTTATACTCCAGGGTCATCTTGATATGGTTTGCCAGAAAGAGGATGGGTATGACATAGACTTTTCAGAGCAAGGAATAGAGCCGTATATTGACGGGGATTTTGTTAAGGCACGCGGTACAACTCTGGGTGCTGATAACGGCATTGCCGTGGCTATGATACTTGCAATATTGGAGGATGACAGCTTGTCACATCCGCCAATTGAAGCAGTTTTTACAACTGATGAAGAGATTGGTATGATAGGTGCAAGGCAGCTTGATATGACAAAGCTCAGGTCTGCGCGTATGATTAACCTTGATGCCGAGGAAGCAGACATTGTTACTGTTTCCTGTGCAGGCGGTAGTGATGTTACGTTAAAAATACCGCTTAATACAATCAAAAAGTCAGGCACACAGCTTCAGATATTACTTAAGGGTCTCAGAGGCGGACATTCGGGTATAGAGATTAACGGTAACAGAGTTAATGCAGATATTCTTGCAGGCAGAATTCTTAACCATTTAAAAAATGATGAGGATTTTGAAATAATTTCAATTTGCGGTGGTGACAAATCCAACGCAATACCAAATAGCTGTGAAATAAATCTTTGCGTTAGTAATCCTCAAAACTTTGCTCTTAAAGCACAGGAATATTTTGAGCTTGTGAAAGAGGAAATTTCCGACAGGGAGGAAGGCTTTTGCCCTCAGGTAATTGTCGGTGCTTCAGGCGAATTTGATGTTTTCTCTCCTGTTGCTAAGGATCAGGTTATAAACACTCTGCTGTGTGTACCAAACGGTGTTATGGATATGAGTGCGAGTGTGCCGGGTCTTGTGGAAACCTCCCTTAACCTTGGTATTCTCAAAACCGATAGTGAAAATGTAAGTGTTCATATCAGCCTCAGAGGAAATAAGCAATCCTCATTGACTGCCCTTGAAGAAAGAATTGCAGTCTTTTTCCGTATGCAGAATCTTGAGTGCCAAGTGTTCGGTAAATATCCACCGTGGGAGTATAAGGCCGATTCATTGCTTCGCTCACTCTATATAGATGTTTATAAGGAGCAAATGGGGCAGGAGCCTGCTGTTGAAGCGATTCATGCTGGTCTTGAGTGTGGTGTTTTTGCCTCCGCAATACAGAGCTTTGACTGTATAGCCATTGGTCCTTACTTGTATGATGTGCACACAACTAAGGAGAAGCTGTGCATTTCAACTACCGAAAGCGTTTATAAAATGCTCCTGAAAATGTTGGAAAAATTGAGATAATTATTGTATTGTAATTGCTATGTTGTTGTGGTAAAATTAATCGACTAAAAAAGGCAGATTCCTTAAGAATATGTCAGATTGGAGAAAATATGGATAACAAAAATGATTTTAAGCCATATATACCTGCAGAAAAGGTAACACCTGAAATTACGGTAACATCTATCGTAATGGGTATTATTCTTGCAGTTGTATTTGGTGCTGCCAATGCGTACCTGGGTCTTCGTGTTGGTATGACTGTTTCTGCATCAATCCCTGCAGCGGTTATTGCTATGGGTGTAATTCGCATTATTATGCGCAGAAACTCAATTTTGGAAAGTAACGTAGTGCAGACAATCGGCTCGGCAGGTGAATCACTTGCCGCAGGTGCTATTTTTACACTCCCTGCATTGTTCCTGTGGGCAGCAGAGGGCAAAATGGAAAAGCCTGACCTGGTTGAAATTACCCTTATTGCACTTATAGGCGGACTTTTGGGCGTGTTCTTTATGATCCCCCTTCGTAATGCCCTTATTGTTAAGGAGCACGGCACATTACCATACCCGGAAGGCACTGCTTGCGCAGAGGTTCTTCTTGCCGGTGAAAAGGGCGGTTCAAGTGCATCTACTGTTTTTGCAGGTATGGGCTTTGCGGCATTGTTCAAATTTATAATTGACGGTCTTAAGCTCGTTTCCGGTGAAATTTCCTTGCGCATCAAGGGTTATGCCGGTGAAATAGGCACACAGATTTATCCTGCTGTTATGAGTGTTGGCTATATTTGCGGTGCCCGTATTTCATCATATATGTTCGCAGGCGGTATTCTCAGCTGGCTTGTACTTATTCCTCTTATTGTTCTGTTCGGTTCAGAGATTGTTCTGTATCCGGGTACGGTTCCCATTGGTGAGGTTTTTGCTGAAGGCGGCGCAAGTGCAATCTGGAGTACTTATATCAGGTATATAGGAGCAGGTGCTCTTGCTGCAGGCGGTATTATAAGCCTTGTTAAGTCACTTCCTCTTATTGTCAAGACATTTACAGGCGCACTCAAGAGCATGAAGGGTGCAGGTGCAACCTCAAACGAGCGTACAGCACAGGATATTAATCTTAAGATAGTTATTGTTGCAATTATAATACTTGCATTCCTTATCTGGATTATTCCTGCAATTCCCGTATCACTCATCGGTGCATTTATTATTGTTATTTTCGGCTTCTTCTTTGCAACCGTTTCATCAAGAATGGTTGGCCTTGTAGGCAGCAGTAACAACCCTGTTTCGGGTATGGCTATTGCTACATTACTTATTGCTACCCTTATCCTTAAGGTTACAGGTGCTGATGGTGTTGCAGGTATGTGCAGCGCTATTGCAATCGGTTCGGTTATTTGTATTGTTTCCGCTATTGCAGGCGATACTTCACAGGATCTTAAAACAGGCTACATCCTGGGCGCTACACCTAAAAAGCAACAGACAGGTGAGCTTATAGGTGTTGTTGCTTCAGCACTTGCAATTGGTGGTACACTCTACCTCTTGGACAGCGCATGGGGCTTCGGCTCCGATGAGCTTGGTGCTCCTCAGGCAACACTTATGAAGCTTATTGTTGAGGGTGTTATGGGCGGTGACCTTCCCTGGACACTTGTATTTATCGGTGTGTTTATTGCTGTTGTAGTTGAGCTTATAGGTATTCCTGTTCTTCCCTTTGCAATTGGTGTTTATCTTCCCGTTCAACTTAATGCCTGCATTATGATTGGTGGTCTTATCCGTCTTGCTATGGATAAAATCAAGGGCAAAAAGGCAGAGCACAAGGAAGCTATTGTGAATGACGGTATTCTGTTCTGCTCAGGTATGATTGCAGGCGAAGGTCTTGTCGGTATAATACTTGCACTTCTTGCAGTATTCGGCATTGATTCTGCACTTAATCTTTCCGAAAAACTGGGTATTCCCTCAGCAGTTTCGGATTTAGGCGGACTTCTTCTGTTTGCTCTTATTATTCTTACAGTTCTTAAATTTACAATCTGGAAAAAGCGTGATAAGATTTATGAAGAAAAATAATTCCAAGGATAATTTTCTGGATAATGTACCTGTTCGCAAGGCCGGTCTTAACTGGACACAGGCGGAGGACGGTATGGTAACACTTGAAATGGAAAATAAGGGTGTTGCCAACAGAATTGCCCAAAAGCTTATAAAAAAACCGAAAGTAAGTTACATTCATCTTGATGAAAACGGCAGCTTTGTGTGGCCGCTTATTGACGGTGAACGAAATATATTTGAAATCGGTAAATTTGTTGAAGAGCATTTTGGGGAAAGGGCAAATCCTCTTTATGAGAGATTGTCACAATTCTTCAAAACTCTTGAGAAATACGGTTTTGTAGAATTCAAATAAAAAAATTAACCTCTCGGAAATTCTCCGAGAGGTTGTTTTTTCGTTTGATTATTGTCAGATGAGTGCTCTGTAAAGCTCTGCGATTTCCTCAACGCTTGTGTCCTTGGGGTTACCGGGACGGCAAGCATCTGCAAATGCGCTCTCTGAAAGGAACTGAATATCCTCTTCCTTAAGAATACCCTTAAGGTCTGCAGGGATACCAACCTTTGCACTGAGTGCTGCAACAGCATCAACAGCGGCTTTTCTTGCATCTTCAATTGACATAGCATCTGTGCCTTCAACACCCATTGCTTTTGCAATGTCGCGGTACTTATCGCCTGTGCATTCTGCATTGTATGCCATAATTGAGGGGAGAAGAATAGCGTTTGCAACACCGTGGGGTGTGTCATAAAGAGCACCGAGACCGTGTGCCATACTGTGAACAATACCAAGACCTACGTTTGAGAAGCCCTGTCCTGCGATGTACTGTGCAAGTGCCATACCTTCTCTGCCTTCTGCGGTATTCTCACAAGCACCGGGGAGATGCTTTGCAATAAGCTCGATTGCTTTGAGATGGAACATATCTGTCATTTCCCATGCGCCCTTTGTGATGTAGCCTTCAATAGCGTGGGTAAGTGCATCCATACCTGTAGCGGCTGTAAGACCCTTGGGCATTGTTGCAGTCATATCAGGGTCAACAACTGCAACCTCGGGAATGTCGTGAACGTCAACACAAACGAATATGCGTTTCTTTTCAACGTCAGTAATAACGTAGTTGATTGTAACCTCTGCTGCAGTACCTGCAGTTGTAGGAACAGCGATTGTGAATACAGCGTGGTTCTTTGTAGGAGCAACGCCTTCAAGGCTTCTTACATCTGCAAACTCAGGGTTTTCGATGATGATACCAACAGCCTTTGCAGTATCCATTGCAGAGCCGCCACCGATAGCGATAATACAATCTGCACCGCTTGCTTTGTAAGCGTCAACGCCTGCAAGAACATTTTCGATTGTTGGGTTAGCCTTGATTTCGCTGAAAATAACGTAAGGGTAGCCTGCTTTGTCAAGTAAATCTGTAACCTTTGCAGTTACTCCGAATTTAATAAGGTCAGGGTCTGAGCAAACAAATGCTTTCTTGAAGCCACGTCCCTGAAGCTCAGGAAGAATGTTTTCAACAGCACCCTTTCCGTGATATGAAATTGTGTTTAATACTATACGATTTGCCATAGCAAAAAACCTCCTTAGGTCTATTTTTGAATCAATTATACACCATTACATTTGTGAAATCATTAACAATTTACGAATTTTTGAAATTTCGGTAGTATAAACAAATTTAGAGTTTAAAAACTTTGCAATATGACTATTGTTTTAAAAAAATTGGCGTGATATACTTTAAAAAATACTATCTGTTAGGAGACTGTTATGGATATTCCTAAGATACTTTTAAGAAAAGCAGATGAAATAACAGAAAAGCTCCGGGAGAAATATCCTGAGCTTGCACCGTTTTTCAAGGGTTGTTTTTTAAATACTATAGAAACCACCGTTACAAGACTTGATGACGGCGGATACTTTG
>JAZULH010000056.1:0-2578 GCA_045602985.1 Acutalibacteraceae bacterium
ATGGCTACGATCCGACTTCTACGGTGACAGTACTTACTACGACTCCCTTTCACCTCACGGTATGATAGCTGTTGACGGTAGGGACTGTACCTTCTACGCTATTGTTCTTAACCCTTCAGGTGAACCTATTCCTGAGCTTCAGCCTGCACAGGCGGTTAAGGATACAAAGGTCAATGTAAAAGATACAAAGGACCGTATTTACAAAAAGTTCATTGATGTTGAAGAAAACGAAAACGGTACTCCCACATCAATCAAATTTAAGAATATTGATAATTTCAACTTTGCATACGATCTTATTGATGAGCTTGCAGACCGTGAGCCCGATAAGCTTGCTATGCTCCACATTTCTAAGGATAAGACTGAACGCAGATTTACCTTTAAGGATATGAAAAAAGCATCTGCACAGGCTGCAAACTACTTCAAGTCACTGGGTATTAAAAAGGGCGACAGGGTAATGCTTATTCTTAAACGCCATTATCAGTACTGGTTTGCAATGCTTGGTCTTAACAAGCTGGGTGCTATCGGTATTCCTGCTCCCAATCAGTTGCAGGAGCACGACCTTGAATATCGTTTCCGGGCGGCCGGAGTTAAAGCCATTATATGTACAACAGATGGTGATGTTGCAAATCAGGTTGATATGGCTGCAGCAAAATGTCCCGTTCTTGAAATCAAGATTGCTGTTGGTGAACGCCGTGACGGTTGGCGCAATTATGATGAGGAAAGCGCGCTTTTCAGCTCACACTTTGAGCGCACAGCAGATGCACCCGGCGGTAAAGATTTAATGCTTATGTTCTTTACATCAGGTACAACGGGCTATCCCAAAATTGCGGCACATAACTATACATACGCCTTGGGTCACTTCCATACAGCTAAATATTGGCACAATGTTGATCCCGACGGACTTCACTTCACAATTTCCGACACAGGCTGGGCAAAGTCTATGTGGGGCAAATTCTACGGACAGTGGCTTTGTGAGGGTGCTCTCTTTGTATATGACTTTGACCGTTTTGATGCGGCAGACATTCTTCCTATGTTTGCAAAGCATAATATAACAACATTCTGTGCTCCGCCCACAATGCTTCGTATGATGATTAAACAGGATATTTCCAAATACGATTTCTCATCAGTTAAGCATATGACAACAGCGGGTGAAGCACTTAACCCCGAGGTTTACCGCCAGTTTGAAAAGGCTACAGGCCTTCAGATTCTTGAGGGCTTCGGTCAGACTGAAAGCACAATGATTATCGGTAATATGACCGGTGCATCACACAAAATCGGTTCAATGGGTAAGCCTGCACCTATTTATGATGTTTGCCTTGTTGATTCAGACGGCAATCCCGTTAATGTGGGTGAAAACGGTGAAATCGTTGTTAGTGTTAAAGATGGTGCTCCTTGCGGTCTGTTTACAGGCTACTATAACGACGAGGAAAAAACAAAAGAGGTTTGGCACGACGGCTACTACCACACAGGTGACGTTGCCTGGATGGATGAAGACGGCTTCTACTGGTATGTCGGCCGTGTTGATGATGTTATCAAATCATCAGGCTATCGTATAGGACCTTTCGAGATCGAAAGCGTTATTATGGAGCTTCCTTATGTTCTTGAATGTGGCGTTTCTGCTGCTCCCGATGAGGTTCGTGGTCAGGTTGTTAAAGCAAGTATTGTTCTTGTTAACGGCACAGAGGGTACAGAAGAGCTTAAAAAGGAAATTCAGAAATATGTTAAAGAGCGCACTGCTCCTTACAAATATCCGCGAATTGTTGTTTTCCGCGATGAGCTTCCCAAAACAACAAGCGGCAAGATACAGAGAAACAAATTATAATTTTCAGAGGTGATTAAGATGCAGAATAAAAGAATAACTCTTTTTGCAGGCCATTATGGCAGCGGCAAGACCAATATCGCCGTGAATTATGCTATGCATCTTAAAGCCCTCGGTAATGATGTTGTTGTGGCTGACCTTGATATTGTAAATCCCTATTTCCGTACAAGAGACAGTCTTGCGGATTTTGAAAAGGCAGGCATACGCCTTATTTCATCGGAATTTGCTTCATCAAACGTTGATTTACCCGCACTTCCTCAGGAGGTTTATTCTATTCTTGATAATCCTACAGAGTGTGCTATAATGGATATCGGCGGTGATGACAGGGGAGCATATGCTCTCGGTCGTTATGCAGATGCCATCAAGAGTGAGAATAATTACGAAATGCTTTTTGTTTTCAATCAATACCGCCCGTTGACACCTACCGCACAGGATGCGGCAGAAATTATGGCAGAGATTGAAAATGCGTGTCACATCAGCTTCACAGCCATTGTCAACAACTCAAATCTTGGCGAGTTGACAACAGCTGAGGATATATTGAATTCGGTTGCTGAAACCGAAAAATTAAGTGAATTAACGGGCTTGCCCGTTAAAATGACTTCGGTCAGAAGTGATTTAGTTAATAATCTCAACGGAAAAGTCGAAAACCTCTTTCCGCTGACTTTACAAAAAAAGATAGTATAGGGTGAGGAAAATGGCAAAAGTAACATTTGCAGAAAATGTATGCAAGGGTTGCGGTTTATGCGTAACTGCTTGTCC
>JAZULH010000057.1:0-4843 GCA_045602985.1 Acutalibacteraceae bacterium
GCAATATCCAAATGGGAAAGAGGCATAGCAATGCCTGATTCCTCTATTATGCTTGAATTGTGCCATATTCTTAATATTACGGTTAATGATTTATTGAGTGGGGAGAGAGTAACGATGGCTGATTACAATAAAGAATTAGAAAATAATTTACTTGAAATGGTAAAGCAGAAGCAGGAAGCCGATAAACGTCTGCTCCACATGGAAGCACTTGCAGGAGTAATGGCTTGCATACCTTTTGTGGCAGGTATTGTGATAGGTGGAGTTGTACCGTCGTTCGTGCCAATGGAGGAGTGGAAGCGGGTTGTGATAGTTTTTTCAAGCATGATACCGCTGTTGGTGGCAATTCCTTTTTTGCTGCGTATTGAGCAGGTCGCCGGATTTTACGAATGTCAACATTGTCACCATCAATATGTACCTCGGTACAAATCCGTGTTTATTGCACCCCATATTGGCAGAAGCAGGTATATGAAGTGCCCTGAATGCGGAAGGTGGTCATTTCAAAAGAAGATTATCGGCAAGGACTAAGCAAATATCGGTTTATTAAATTGAAAATACAAGGAGCTGACTTTTCGGTCAGCTCCTTTCTTTGGGTGACGGGCACATCCATGCTCTTGGGTGAAGAATAATTGGGTTGTGGATACCCACGAGCTTTGAAGTGAATTGCAATTTTTATGTTGTAAGATGCAATAGTAGAAACATTGTTAATTTGTTTTACTTTTCGTCTGAGTTGGTATCGGGTATTTGTTTGTCAAAAATTCAAAACTTTTTTTGTTGTTTATGTGAATTGAAAAAACTGTAAAATAGTTCATAATTGTAGTGTGATTTTGTAGCACTTAAATTTACATATAATTCCGAAGATAAGTAACAGTAGCAGAGTTGCTGTATGAATACTGAAAATATGCGGAAGAACAGGAGTAAAAGAGGATTGTATGGATAATTCAAAGAAAATTTTAACAGGTGATATTATAAAACAAGATCTTCGGAAAAGTCGACGCTCCTTCAGTGCCTATAGCAACGGTGTTGTTATAGCTGTGTGCGGTATAGTTCTTTTGGTCTGCGGAAATGTTTTAGGTGTAGCCGTTATCGTACTTGGTTTGTTAAAAATGTTGAAAATTGCTTTTGAGGATGCTTTAAAAACGATTGGTAACTACTATGTATTAGAAAGACCGTGTATTAACGGTAGGTCTTTTTTGTATGAAGATGATGCAACGGAGTATCGACTGTTCTTTAAAAAGAAAGGCAAAAAACCGGTTTATGTGAAGGTCGAAGAGGATTACTATAATGAATGTAACGTAGGCGAGGAGTTCTATGTTGTCTTTCTCAAAGGACAAAGGCATCCCTGCCTTTGCTACAGTAAGAACGAGTGGACTATGTAGGGTGAATACCTCAACTATTGATAAGTCAGCAGAGCTTTGTGAAGTAAATGACCGATCTTAGAGGTGCTGTTATGAAAAAATTGCTGTTAATTGTTTTGGTAGCTGTTGTATGTGTTGTTGGTGTTTTGTTTTGTTATGCAAATTCATCCCCTGATGGCAAAACTATTGAAAGCAGAGAAGAGTTGTTAGATGATGCAATATCTACAGGAGAAAGTTGGTCTATTGCAAAAGAAATAGAAATTGACGGTTACATAATCAGTGCTGCTTATAGCACAAACAACAAATCTACAATTGCTGTTTTTAAACCTGAATCAAATGGCAAGTATGAGTTTTCAACCTCAACTAACCGAGATAGTAATGAAATCATTGTTAGCGGAGCTATCATAGAGGGAGATTGGTATGATTTAATTTGGTTCAACGGTGCTCAAACTGAGTATGCAGAAATAATTTACACAATAAATGGTAAAGAGAGTAAGTCCTTGAGATATGATACAACAGATATGGATATTATTTATAATAAAAGTCCGGAAAAAGATTATTCTCTCAGAGTTTGTTATTACGATAATGATGGCAATAAATACGAATAATCGTCCGAATTACAAATTGCAGCTCGTCACGATTTGGCGAGTTGTTTCTTTACTTTTATTATGCACGTAGTTTTAATCACATGTTGGGTTGAGTTAAAGTTGAAATTATGGGATGATTTTGCTAAAATGAATTTGTCACATATTCAAAATGTTTATTTAAGAAATAATATATTTACGACTGCAAAAGCACAGGGGAGGTTCTTATGCAAATTTTACAGACAATTGTTTCGTATCTTGCAATAGCGGCAGCATTTATTACTTCACTATTTCCGTCAGGGGGTTCAGCAATGGTACCATATACAAATGATTACAAGATTCCCGACAGCATTCCTGAGTATAGTGTAATTTCTACGGAAGAGAAAAATGATTGGAAGGCTAAATGGATTTGGGATAAGAATAATTTGACAGAGAATAATGTCTGGATGTGCTTTAATAAAAAGGTAAGCCTTGATAAAATTCCCCAAGAGCTTATTGCCCATATTTCCGCTGATTCAAAATATTGGCTTTACATAAATGGCGAAACTGTCGTTTTTGAGGGCAGTGTAAAGCGAGGTCCTGCTAAAAACAGCGGTTACTATGACAGCATAGATATTGCACCTTTTCTCAAAAAGGGTGAAAATTCAATTTGCGCTTTGGTATGGTATTGGGACGATGAAACAAGCTATTCATACTGCAGCAGCGGTCAGGGCGGCTTTATTTTTGAAGCTGTAAGCGAAAGTGTCACCGTAATTTCCGACAAAAGCTGGAAGGTGAAAAGAAACAGCGCATTCGTTGACAGCACTCTGTATCCGCCTAATTATAGGCTTCCTGAGTACAGCATTTATTTCGATGCAAGGGAAGATACTCCCGAATGGGTAAATGTAGGTTATGATGTTTCATCCTGGGATAACGCAACCGAATACGGTGTCGGCGGTGAGGGTGCCTATGGTAAGCTTTATCCGAGAGGTATCCCGTTTTTAAAGGATTTCGGTCTGAAAGAGTACGAAAATTCAAAGGACTATGAAAACTATACTGTGAGCAAGCCTTTTGGTGAAAAAATCACCGTGGATGTTCCTTATAATGCACAGCTTACGCCCTATTTTAAAATCATAGCACCTGAGGGTAAAAAAATTCGTATAACAACGGAAAATACGTTAATAGGCGCAGTTTCAACAACCTATATAACCAAAGAAGGCGAGCAGGAGTTTGAAGCGCTGGGCTGGTTTAACGGAGAGCATATTACTTATAAAATACCCAAAGGCGTTACAGTTGTTGCCCTCAAATACCGTGAAACGGGATATAACAGTTCCTTCTGCGGTAATTTCAAGTGTGATGATGAATTCCTGAACTCGTTGTGGCAAAAGTCCTTGCGAACACTCTATGTTACCATGCGCGACAACTTTATGGATTGTCCCGACAGGGAAAGAGCCGCTTGGTGGGGCGATGTTACAAGTGAAATGGTTATGACAATGTACTCTATGGACAGTAACTCCTATCTGCTTTATCAAAAGGGTGTGGAGGCTATGCTTTCCCATATTCATGACACAAAAGTGCTTCAGACTGTTGTACCCATAAGCGGAGACTATTTTGAGCTTCCTGTTCAGCAGCTTGCGGGAATTGTAGGCTTTTTTACTTACTATGAATATCCCGGTGACAAGGCATTTATTGAAAAGGTTTACAATCCGTCTGTTGAGTACCTTAAGCTGTGGGAGATGGGCGAAAATAATCTTGTTATTCACCGCAGCGGCTCGTGGGATTGGCCTGATTGGGGTAAAAAGGCTGATATGACAGCCATTGAAAATGCCTGGGTTTACTATGCTCTTTCTGCCACGGAGAAAATGGCACAGGTTTTAGGTAAGGATGATGATATTTCGTTTATTACCCAAAGGAAGGATGCCATCGCAAAGGGCTATAAGACGCTCTGGACAGAAGAGGGCTTCAAAAGCGATGATGTTAAGGAATGTGGTGACAGTGCAAATGCCCTTGCAGTTTTGTCAGGTCTTGCAGAAAAGGAGCAGTACGCTACTATTGCAAATATACTCCGCACCACCAAAAATTCAAGTCCTTATATGGAGTACTATGTTCTTGAGGCTCTTTGCAAAATGGGTGAATATGAGCTTGCAAAAGAAAGAATTAAGGACAGATACAATGGTATGGTGAGTGAAGATTATTCTACACTCTGGGAATTCTGGGACTCCTGGCGAGGAACTAAGAACCACGCTTGGAGTGGTGGTCCCCTTGTTATAATGAGTAAGCATTTTGCAGGCATCACTCCCCTTGAGGCAGGCTACACAAGGGTAAAAATTGACCCTCAATATACATTATCTGACAGTATGGAGTGTACTGTTCCCGGGGTAAAGGGTTTAGTCACTCTGAGCTATAAAAAGGCTGATGATTATATCGTGCATCTTACTCTCCCACAGGGTATGAAGGCAGTTTTGTATGTACCCGAGGGTGCTGTTGTAAACATCAATTCAGTGCCGATTTACAAAAATGGTGAGTATGTAAACGGTGATGTGAACAGTAATGTTGAGATTGTGGAAAAAACACTCAGAAACTGATAAAGGGGATTCCGGTTTAAGGAATTTACAATGATAAGAAAGCATTGGTGTAACATATTCGCGAATGTAATAGTAAATTCCGTTGACATTTCTTAAGCTGAGTGTTATAGTTGGGTTAATCTATTGAAAGGCAGGTGGACAAAATGATGCGAACAAATTTCTCAATAATCGGGAGAGCCTTTTTGTCCGTTTGCGATTGATATAGCTTTTATCTTTTTGTGAATTAAGGCATCTCCGTATTTTCGGAGGTGCCTATATTTTTTACAGAAAGAGGATTTTTAATGTATAAAATCAAATTATTTGACAAAGAAAGTATCCCATTTGTTTGCGAACTTATGTC
>JAZULH010000058.1:0-4895 GCA_045602985.1 Acutalibacteraceae bacterium
AGGTTATAGACCCTTGCACCGGGCATTGCCAAAAAGAATGGTGAATGGGTTGATATTACAAACTGACAGCCGTAAAATCTTGCAGATTGGTGCACATACTCCGCCAACTCCTTTTGCCTTGTTGCTGAGAGTGAATTTTCAGGCTCATCAATGAGAAAGAGCGCATCTTTATCTATCCGCTCTGTGTAATATCTCATAGCGGTTTCGCCGTTTGACTGCATATCAACATTTCGCATCAAGCGGTTTTTAACAAACATTGACTGAGTTGATTTTTTGGCATCCATACTCTCCTTCCAATCATCGTAATCTGCCATTGATTTTAGCTGATGGCTACTGTATTTCCTATCAAGATATTCATCAAAAAGCTCATTTCTGCGAACATCAATACCATCATTCAGATAGCGGATATTAAGCAGATAATCGGTAACATCATCACTTGTAAGAATCTGACTCCCCTGGGGTATCGACTTTGCATCCAACTGACACCGCCTTGTATACTCCTTGAAAAAAGCGCTACCGCTGAATGCAGAATGGCGGATTACGCCTGTCATCTCTGCAAGAATATTGAGAAGAGTAGTTTTACCCGAACCGTTACCGCCATAGAAAATAGTTATGGGGGCAAAATCCACTTTACCAAGCCCCTTATCAGGGAAAATTTTAAAAGGATAAACACCGTTATAGCAAGTGCGAACCAAATCCCTGATGAAAATTGTTTCAGCATATTCCGAGGTTAATTCTAATGATTTTATATACATCTAATCCCCACCTTAGTACAAAGATTTTTAAGTCAGGTGTATTATATCATATTCATTGTACGATTGTTGGGGCTTTGTAAAGAAAAACTCCCACCTACTGTTCATTTTACAATAAGTGGGAGTTGATACTATTATTCATATTTATTCTTCCATCTGCCTGAGAAAAAGAATATCAGACCGATTACCATAGGCATAAAGCCTGCAAGTGCATCGCCGTACCAGAAACCTTGGCAACCCATACCTACAGCAAAACCCAGCAGAGCCGATATACCTATACGACTAATCATACCGTCAATAATGGCTACTGCGAAGTTCAGCTTAGCATTGCCTGAACCATTCATAAGAGAAAAGATCATAGAACGGGTGGCAGAACCATACATATTGAGAATTGCAGGAATAACGACTATAGACGCCATGGCGAGGACTTTTTTGTCGTTTGTGAACATTCTGAAAATCGGCTCGGAGAAGAAAAACAGTACAACTGCAAGAACGGTAGAAATAAGCAGACTGCAATATAAAACCACCCTCATAATCTTGGGAACACGCTCATACTTCTTTGCTCCCAGACTTTGACCAACCATTGTGCTGCCTGCTGTGGTAAAGGATTGAGAAACGATACCGATCATCATATTGATTTTGTTGTATAGCCCTGAGAGTGCTGAAAAGACTACGCCGTACAGGTTAATCCACGATGTAAGCACAATTTTTGAAAGATTAATAGCTGCAGATTGGATTGCCATAGGCACACCAAGTGCTACCAGCTTTTTGAATGCCTGACGGTCGATTTTGAAAGAGGTGGGCTTGAAATCAAAACCGAAGGTTTTTCTATTTATGTATAAGTATGTAAGTGCGATAATGAAGCTGATACCCTGTGAAATAACCGTTGCCAACGCTGCACCAAAGACCTGCATATTAAAAACCGCTATAAAAACAAGATCAAGCACAATATTGACTACTGCGGCAATAGCAATAAACACAAAGGGTCTACGGCTATCGCCCATACCACGCAAAATAGCGCTGATGATATTATAACCGTAAATGAAGAACAATCCGACTATACAGGTAACAGTATAGTCCATTGTGTAAGCATATGATTCAACAGGTGTGTTCAACAATTGAAGCATTAAGTCACGGATAATGTAACAACTAACGGAAATAACAAGTGATATACCGAGAAGAAATGTAAACATAGTTCCGATTGTCTTTTTGACGGCATCCATACGTTTTGCACCAACATCCTGTGAAATGAGCACTTGTCCTGCAGACGAAAAGCCCATAGCCACGAAAGTCAGCAGATGAAGTACATCACCGCCTATAGAAACAGCAGACATACCTACCCCACCGATATACTGCCCTACGACAATCATATCTACAATATTGTATACTGCCTGAAGTGCATTTGAAACAAACAACGGAAATGCGAATTTCAGTAGCATTTTGGTCACACTTCCGTTGGTAAGGTCAGTGACCATAGTTGAATTTCGGTTAGACATATAATTCCTCTTTTTTAAAAACCAATAATGAAATGATTATACCACCCCCAAATAATAAAAACAACACCCACTTGCAAAGCAAGTGAGTGCAATTTTATCATCACAAAACTGCGCCATTTTCTTTCAGCTTGGTTTGGAGTGCTTTTATATCTACTGTATGGGTAGCTTGGTTTGTTTTAACAGCTACCGCAACAGCCGTACCCGCGGCTTCACCAAGGCAACAACAAATCGGCATAATTCTGACAGATGCTTGTGCCTCATGGGTTGCAGAAAGACAACGACCTGCCACAAGTAAATTATCATACTCCTTTGGTAAAAGCGAGCGATAAGGTATAGTATAGAACTCGCCGTCGCCAAAAAATCTGTGGCTTGTGCCTGTACCTGACGGATTATGTATATCAATATCGTAATTCCCCAAGGCTATGGAATCCTCGAATCGAGTACAGTTGATTATTTCATCAGCAGTAAGAATATGCACACCCTTCAGCTTTCGGCTTTCGCGTACACCGATATCTACCGCAATTGAAATAAGGGCACTTTCATCGAATGCCTTTGAATTTTCACGAAGAAAACTGACAAGCTCGTGTATCTGACGACGGGCTATAACCTCAGCTTTGCTGACATCAAATGGGTCTGTTGGGTTAAGTTTTATAACACGGGTGGAATTAAAATGCAGAACGTCCTCCCCTACGCCAAAGAAAACCAATATATTTTCCCGGGGATTTGTAATCTCACCTTTAGCCTGTTTTTCTTTGTACAGCTCCTGCAAACCGGGTCTTTCCTCTGTGAAAAGGTCAAGATCAACGCCACTCATTCTGAAACAGGTAGTCATTGGTTGGCATAAACCATCACTTTCACGACCTAATTGAAAATCACATCCTGCAAGGTAAAACAGTTCACCATCACCTGTAGCATCCACAAAAAAATCCGCTTCAACTGTTATCTTCTGCCCCTTGGCAGTTATATCAACCGATGTAATCTTTCGTTCACAAGTTTTCACATCATAAACAACGCCATGGAAAAGGACATCAACGCCTGCCTCGGTTGTCATATCATCAAGAACGATTTTAAAATATTCGGAATTGAATTCGTGATCCTTGCAATCGTCAACATATTTATCGTGCCTTTCTTTCATTTCCTTGAAAATGCCTTGGGAAAGGTAATTTCTTTTCACATTTTTGTCCCAATAAGGCTTTGTCCAGTATGGCATAAACGGATAAACAAGATTGTTTGCAACAGCTCCGCCAAGACAACCTGCCTTTTCAACCAACAACACCTTAAGACCTTCACGTGCAGCACTTACTGCCGCCGCTACACCGGTAAGACCACCACCGGCTACAATAAGATTGTATTTCATATATTCATTCTCTCCTGTTTTTTATTCCTCTACAACAGATTATTTAACAATTTCATTCAAATACTGCGGATATAAGATTTTCAGATTATTTCTGTCAATTATACCGAAGGATTCACCGTTATCCCATACAATGCATGAAAAGCCGAATTTTTCTGCAAGCTCAACATAAAAGGCTGTGTTTTTGGCAAGATTTTCGATATTTGTTCTGTCGGTCCAGCCAAATTCACTTTTCACCACACCATAGCCCTTCTCAACATAGCTTTTATATATTTTTCTGAAGGTGTGATACAATGATGCTTTATCTGACAAACCCCATTCTTTTTCATTATCCGGAAATTCCGATTGATGAGCTGTACCGAAATAATAGTGAACAGATACAATCACCTTGTCATCATCGGGAAGTGCAAGAGCTTCTATATTTTCATTCAGGGCACTTGCGGCATAGGTGGGAATCATAACATATCGCAGGGCATTGTTACCGCATGAGCTTCTGATCGTTTCCAACGCGGCAAGATTAAGGTAATTCACAATCTCTCTTGATTGGGGATTACCTTGCCATTCATCCTCCGCACCCTCAACCCTTGGCTCGTTCATTGTTTCAAACACAAGATTGTCGTTATAGTCTGCAAATCTTACACAAAGCTGTGACCATATTTTACACAGAATCGTTTTTGAAACTTCCTTGTGCTCCTCGTCTGTAATCAACCAAAAGGCATCATCATGGTGTACATTTATGATTACCTTCATATCGTACTCCAGAACCCAGTCCACTACCTCATTCACTCTGTCAAGCCATTGTTCATCAATTTTATAATCAGGTGCATCGCCAAGATGCTGTGCCCAGGTTACGGGAATTCGTACAGTATCGAAACCGCAGTCTTTAATATAGGCAATCAATGCCTTGGTTGTTAAAGGATTACCCCACATTGTTTCTGTTTCAAGTCCTGCTTTTTGGGTTGAATGCTTTTCGCAGGCATCAAACGTATTGCCCAGATTCCATCCGCGCCCCAAAGCTTGTGCAAACCTTACGGAATCCGTCATTTCATACTTCGGGAAGAAAATTTCGTCTGAAAACATATATACTATGCCCCCTGTTAAAACCACTAACGCCAATATAACGGCTATAATTTTCCTGAAAATTTTCATTTTGATACTCCTGATAAATAATCATTTTAAACAATTATATACTATTTTTTTATTTATAGCAATTATTGAAACATTTGTATATATATGGTATCATATCGACAGAATATTTGAAAGTAGGATTGCTTTATGAATTATCTCAAATAT
>JAZULH010000059.1:0-38847 GCA_045602985.1 Acutalibacteraceae bacterium
ACCAATTGTTTTCACTTTCAGTACCTCCATACCAAAACAATAATAAATAACTATGGAATTATAGCATACAAAAACTAATCTTACAAGAGAAACAACCAAAATTAGACAAATAAGTAGGAATTTTATTGTCTGATAACAACATTATCCTCGCCTAAAATATATTTAAGCTCTTTTTCCAGCGGAGGATTAACAGTTACGGCGTACTCCTTGCCCAAGTACTGATATTGTTTTGTGCTTTCAAAATACACATAAACAGGCATACTGCCTTCAAATATGGAAAGCAGGTTTTTTATGCTGTCAACAACATCCTCCTTCTCCCGTGAGACCCTCAGAAAAACACCTTTTTTGTTCTTTGATTGAGCCTGCTTTTCCTGTGATACGGAAGGACTCGGGGAATCAATTGTTTTCGGCGCAATTTTTATACTCTCGGCAAGAAGCTTGACCTCATCATCCTTAACAGACAGCCTGCCCTCTGCAAGAACGACTGAATTCACGTTAAGAACATCATTATATTGGGCAAGAACCTTCGGAAAAACAATCATCTCGATTTCACCATACAAGTCCTCTATACCGCAAAACGCCATAATATCGTCACGCTTGGTAACCTTCTTCTTAACAGAGTTAATAACACCCAAAAAGCTGACTTTTTTATTATCAATACCATCCTCATTGCCTGTTTCAAGCATTTCGTAAAGCACCGCTGTCCGCGGACAACCAAGGCTTTCGGAAACTGCACGATATTCCTCAAGGGGATGCCCAGAGAAATATAGACCTGCAACCTCTTTTTCTGCATTAAGCAGGTCGTTTTTAGCCATTTCATCAAATCTGCCGAATACAGGGTCGTTAGAAAAGCCGTCTCCCCCAAAGGATGAAAACAAATCAAGCTGACCGCCCGCATACATTGCGCTATCCTTAGCAGCGCTCTCTATTGCTAAATCAAGGTTCATAAGCATTTCACGACGGTTAAGGTCAAGTCCGTCAAGAGCTCCTCCCTTTATAAGACACTCCAATGCACGGCGGTTTAGCTCTGTACCCGTTACACGTTTGCAAAAATCCCAATAGCTCCTGAACCCGCCGTCCTCGCGACGGGATAATGTGATTTTATCAATAAGGGCTCTACCGATATTTTTTATACCCAATAACGGGAATACTATACTGTCGCCCTGAATCGAGAAACGTTTGCCGCTGTAATTAATGTGCGGTGGTAAAACCTTAATCCCGAGACGGGTACATTCATTTATATAAACTACTGTTTTAGTTACATCACCGATAACGCTGGTAAGAAGTGCTGCCATAAACGCCTGAGGATATTTAACCTTAAGATAAGCAGTCTGATATGCAATAAGTCCGTATGCAGCAGTATGGCTTTTATTAAAGCCGTATGATGCAAAGGAAATCATATCCGAAAAAACATCGTCTGCAGTTTTTGCATCAATGCCATTATTAACAGCACCTTTTATGATAACATTACCCTTATCATCCGCAAGACCATTTACAAAAATCTCTCGTTCGCTTTCCATAACGTCACGCTTCTTTTTGCTCATGGCACGACGAACAACATCAGCTCTGCCGTAAGAATAGCCTGCAAGAGTTCTGAAAACCTGCATAACCTGCTCCTGATAAACCATACAGCCGTTTGTTTCATCAAGAATATCCTTCAAAAGCGGTGTACGATACGATATTTTCCCCGGATCCCTACGGTTTTCAAGATAAGTATCAATAAAGTACATAGGACCGGGACGATAAAGTGCAATGGCAGCAGCAATATCTGCAAAATTGCGAGGCTTCATATTAACAATCAGGTTAGTCATACCTGCTGATTCGCATTGAAAAACTCCGATTGTATTACCCTTGGACATCTCCCTGAAAACCTCGGGACAATCGAGGGGAATTTTTGATATATCAAATTCCGGGTTCTGCTTTTTCACAAGTCGGACAGCATCATTTATAACAGTAAGTGTCCTTAAACCGAGGAAATCCATTTTAAGAAGACCGAGCTGTTCAATCTCCGTCATTGTAAACTGAGTTACAATCTGATCCCCGTTTTTGGCAAGGGGAACATAAGATGAAACCTCATCCCTGGTAATTACCACACCTGCAGCGTGTGTCGATGCGTGGCGTGGCATTCCCTCCACCCTGGCTGCCGTATCTATAAGGCGTTTAACATTTTCATCGGAATTATAAAGAACCTTAAGGTCATTATTCTTTTGGAGCGCATCCTTAATATCCTTATAATCACGTGTCAGCTGTTTAGCAACAATATCCCCTGTGCTGTACGGAAGGCCCAATGCTCTGGCAACATCTCGTACGGCTTGCTTTGCCTGCATTGTACCAAAGGTAACAATCTGTGCAACACGGTCAACACCATACTTTGCAGTAACATAATCAATCACTTCGCCGCGTCGCTCATAGCAGAAGTCAATATCAATATCGGGCATAGTCACCCTTTCAGGGTTAAGAAAGCGTTCAAAAAGGAGTTTATTCTGAATAGGGTCAATACCCGTAATACCCAAAGCATACGCCGCAAGACTACCTGCGGCAGAGCCTCTGCCGGGTCCTACCGGAATATCCTGAGATTTAGCAAATTTTATGAAATCGGCAACAATAAGAAAATAGTCATTAAAGCCCATTTCATCTATAACGGAAAGCTCGTAATCAAGGCGTTCAAGATAATCTTCAGGAATATTTCCGAAGATTTTTTCCAAGCCACAAATACACTCCTTACGCAAAAAAACTCTGTGATCAGACTCAGCAATATCAAACAACGGGAGTTTAGTAACCCCAAATTCAAAATCAAAATCACATTTATCTGCAATAACAGATGTATTGGAGACTGCTTCCGGATAATCCGAAAATGCCTCCGCCATCTCATCGCCGCTTTTAAGGTAAAACTCATCACTGCCAAAGTCAAGGGCATTTTCCGAACCGACTACCTTGTTTGTCTGAACAGCAATAAGCACACGCTGAATATCAGCATCCTCCTTGGTGCAATAATGAACGTCATTCGTGGCAACAATGGGTATGTTGTATTTACGGCTGATACTGAGAACTCCGTCAATAACCTCTTTCTCCTCAACCATACCGTGGTTCTGCACCTCAAGATAGTAATCGTCGCCAAAAACGCTCTTGTACCACGAAGCAACAGATTCCGCCTCCTCCATATTGCGCTGAACAATACGTTGAGCAACCTCACCGAAAAGGCAACCCGACAGAGCCACAAGACCCTCGCTGTGTTTTTCAAGGATATCGCGGTCAAGCCTTGGCTTGGTATAAAAGCCATCAACCCAACCCGAAGAAACAAGTTTAATCAAATTTTTGTATCCTGTTTCATTTTTACAGAGAAGTATAAGGTGATATCTGTCACTATCTATACCGTGAACCTTATCGAAACGCGAGCGCGGCGCTACATAAACCTCACAACCGATAATGGGCTTTATACCTGCATTTTTACACGCCTTATAAAAAGCGACCGCACCATAAAGCACGCCGTGATCAGTTACAGCAAGTGCTGTCTGTCCAAGATTTTTGGCACGCTCAACAACCTCCTCAATACGGCAAGCACCGTCGAGAAGGCTATATTCTGTATGCAGATGAAGGTGTGTAAAATCTGTCATATCAAATCACTTTTGGCCATAATAGGCACCTGCCCCGTGTTTTCTGAAATAATGTTTATCTGAAAGGTATTTATCAATTTCAGGCACATCAGTACCTACAACCTCTGTTTTAAGAGCCATTTCTGCAACTATTTCAAGTACAGCTGCATTATGAACCGCATCACTTGCCTTTTTACCAAATACAAACGGTGCGTGTGAGCGCACAAGCACTGCGGGAGTTGACTGAACATCAAGCCCGTTCTCCTTAAAATGCGCAGCAATTACCTTGCCTGTGTTAAGCTCATATTCACCCTTTACCTCAGCTTCGGTAAGAGCTCGTGTGCAAGGTACTGCAGTATATGAAAAATCCGCGTGAGTTGTACCGTACGCAGGTATTCCCCTGCCCGCCTGTGCAAAAGAAGAAGCATTGACAGAATGAGTATGAACAATAGCATTAAGGTCAGCAAACTCCTTATAGAGTATATAGTGAGTCGGAGTATCAGATGAGGGATTATATTCACCTTCAACAACATTACCATCCGTTAATGAAACAACCACCATTTTATCAGGTGTCAAATCAGAATACGGCACACCTGACGGCTTTATTGCAAAAACACCGGCATCACGGTCAACCTCAGAAACATTACCCCAGGTAAACGGAGCAAGACCATGGGCGTGGAGCTCCTTATTAGCCTTACAAACATCTTCTTTTAACTTTGTGTACATAAAAAAATCCTCACTAACGTACGTGTTTAATTTATAAGATAAATTATATATCCTTAGTAGCAGATTTGTCAATGTAGATTAAAATCATTAAATTACAAAAAAATTAATGACTTTTTAATAAATATATGGTATAGTATGAAAGATAAAATGAAAAATTATGTCTTATAGGAGGCAAGTATATGAAAAAATACGCGAGACTTCTCTCGGGAATTGCGCTTTTATTGGCTATGATAATCTGCTTTTCCGGTTGTGGTATTATAGACTATGCACGTTCCCTGATTAAAAAGGAGCCTGCTGATAACAACGCAAGCACAGAGATTGTTGGCGGTGCTGACACAATTTTGCCTGATAACGGTACTCAGACAACACAAGGTGTTGTTGTTACTGCCCCCACACAAACCACATCAAAAAGTACTACTAAAGTCACACAGGGTACAACATCTTCACAGACTAACACAATCACTACTTCCCAACAGAGTACTTCTGAAAACACTACCGCACCTGAATTTGATGATGATTTAACAACAGAAGATATCAAGGATATGCCTGTTAAAGAGGTTCAGGATATGCTTTTTGCAACCAAGGATGAAAATACAGCAAGCAAAATACTTGAAGTTGCAGGCTTTGTTTATGATGAAGAGCAAGGTATTTATTACTCACAAATGAACCCTCTGCAGAGAAAATTCGGCTTCAACTTCCTTTACGATATGGCTGCTCCCGTTGCAGGCATGAATTACTCAACAAAGCGTATTGAGTTCACATACGGCGGTAAAGAATGGATGGTTCAGATCTGGAAGGGTCAGTACGGCATTACTGCAGGCGCGGAAATCGGACTTTACAGCCGTGATCCCTCAAAGGTTATGCAATATGACTGTGCAGACGATTCCGAGCTTATTGAAATGCAATTTGATTTCTACAATATGGGCGAATATGTATTTTCACGCGGACCAGAAAAGCATTGGTGGCTTACCGGCTTCAAGGTTGCTCACGTTGGTGTACCACAGTTCATTGAAATGGATATGAACCTTAACTTTGAAGATAACTTTATGGCAAACGCTTTTGAAAAATCCCTGAAAAAGGTAGCAAGCGGTAAGGTTGATTCCATATCCGATGCACCTGACGCTTTAATTGACCCATTAACTTACACAAGAAAAGGCTCTACCTTTAATATAATTTGGTGATACAAATGAGTACAAAATTTGCAGTAATTGCCGACCCGCACTATTTTTCGGAAAAATTAGGCTGTGAAGGCAAGGCTTACGAAAGACGAGCAGGCTCTGACCAAAAAATGCTCGCACCATCAAGGGGATGTGTGCTTGCCGCATTTGAGCATATAAAAAAATCCGGTGCAGAATTCCTTTTGATTGCAGGTGACCTGTCAAACGACGGTGAGCTCTGCTCCCACGAGGAAATGCGCGAGCTTTTATATGAATTCAAGAAAACCATGCCTGTTTATGTCATTACCGCAACACACGACTGGTGCTGTGACGGTAACCCGAGAAGGTATGAGGGCGACAACATTTTTCATGATGTCGAAACTGTTCCGCCGGAAAAACTAAACGAGTTTTACAAGGACTTTGGACCCGATGAAGCATTAAGTGAATTCCACACACACCAGGATAAGGTTTCATACGTTGTAAGACCTGCTGAGGGTGTTACTGTATTTTGCCTTGATGATGATCAGAACGGCGAAGGCGGTTCAGGTTACTCCGACGAGCATTTTAAATGGATTACAGAGCAGACTGCAGAAGCTAAAAAACGTGGCGATGTTGTCTTTGGTATGCAACACCATCACCTGCACCTTACGGAATTTGACCGAGTAATCAACGGCAAGGGCTCAGTTGAATACCGTGAAGGGCTTTGCAAAAAATTTGCCGACATTGGTTTCCCTGTTATGTTTACAGGTCATTCACATATGCAGCATATAAGAAAGCTTGTTTCAGAAAAGGGTAACGAGTTTTATGAGGTTAATGTTGCTTCAATAAGTGGCTACCCTGCCCCCATTGCATATTGCACAATTGACCAAAACGGTCTTGATATCAAAACAGAGCACCTTGAAAGCTTTACATATAAAGGTGAAACTTATACCAACCAATACCTTAAGGACCATGCAACAAGGCTCTTTACAGAGGTTATTGATGCTGCTGCAAGTAACGAAAAAATAAAGTTTGCCGCACTTATGGAAAGTCTGGGTATGAGCCACGAAAAATCATTCAAGATGTGGAAATTTGCAAAGCCTCTGCTTAAATGGTTAAACAAATTAACAGTAAAAAAGGCTGCACGATTAATGAATTTTATTTCATTCGGCAAAGCAATTGATAAAAAAGCTGCAAAAGAAATTGGTGACGTTTTAGTTAAGAATGTTATATTTGAAACATTCCACTCTATTCTTGATGGCTCACTTACTACCCACGAGGAAGGCACTGCGTATTATACAGTATTTACCCAAGCACTTGCTTTTCCGTTAAAGCTCATTAAAACACTGCGAATTAAAAATGGTGGTCTTATAAGAACCCTGACCCATCTAAAAGATGCTGCCCCTGAGCTGATGACGGGCGGACCACTTAATAACAACAATTATTATATTAAGTTTTAAAAAGAAAAAACAACTGACGTTTCCTTACGGATTCGTCAGTTGTTTGCTTTATAAAACAATTTATGCTACGGCAGATTCGCTTTCTGATACAGTTGTTTCTTCATCCTCAGGAACGATTGTTTCGTCGTTAATATCGGTCATAACAGTAGTCGAACCGTTGAGGCTGAAAAGTGCGGTATCATTTTCATAATCAGATGACCAAACAGAAACAGAATATGTATTGAATAACTCCTTGACTGTTATCTCTGATTCATCCATTTCCTCTGCAAGCTCCTTGAGAGCATAGGAATCGAACTTGCAACGAACCATATTGATTTTATCATATTCAGTAACAATAAAATCACGTTTGAAGTTCTTGCCACCCTTTTCAAAGCCGAAGGTAATGAAATTATTGATAAAATCATTGTTAAGTGCAGTATAGGCATCCACATCATCAAAATAAATGTCAATCCACACAAATTCATCGGCAAAGGTAGTTTCAATCTTTTTGATTCCGTCTGCAACATCTACTGTTTCGGCAGGTGTAGCAGGATGCTTCTGATTAAATTCCTCTACAGTCTGTGCATAAGTACCAACAATTGTTTTGCCCACGCCATCATTAACAATATGCTCAATACAAAGGTTAAAGCCCGTATTAAGAATATTATCAAGTGTAACAGTTATTTCATCGGTAAGACCGACAGCATTGATGTAGTCGTCTGTAATTGAAAGATAATACATAACAACATTACCGCTGTCAAGAAGACGAAGCTCACCCGGACACTTTACCTGCAAACCGTTATCAATGTAAAAATAGAACATCGGAATAACGTCTATACTGAAAGCATTTTCGGCAAAATGTGCTTCAAGCAGAGATTCCTTAGTATCAAACTCTACCCTGAGGGCAACACGATTACTTTCTTTTTCTGCTGTAACAGACACAATCTTGTCGGAATATTTTTTAAGCCCCTGAACGAGAATCGTATTATCAGGCTTGGTTTCAGCAACAGTTGTTGCCTCGGTTGTTTCTGCAGTGGTAGTTTCCTCTGCCTGCTCAATCCTGTTCTTTATTGCGGTTGAAAGTGTTGACAAGCTGAAAATTGCAACACCAATTACAACAATAAGCAAAACAACTAAAAAAGGATTTTTCTGAAGTTTATAGCCAAAGCCCTTCTTTTCTTCCATTTTAGTTTTCCTCCTTGTTCTTTTTACCGTCGCGCGCCTTTTCTGCAGCCTCGCGTTCCTCACGCTCTAATTTGTCTGCTTCCTTACCTGCCTTATTGGCAGCCTTTTCTATTTCACGCTGAGCCTTACGCTCCTCACGTATTTCCTTTTTGGTAGGCTGTGGTGAGGGCGGTGTATCAGTAAGCTTCATAAAGTCAATTTTTGCCATGCGGGTTTTGGGCAGAGCATCAAGAATTGTAACTGTTGTAGGTCTTGAAAACTTTTCAAGCTTACTGTTGCAATATTCTTTAATAACCTTTGCGGTTTCATCGGGGTTTGTTGTCGGCTGATTCAACGATACAAACAACCTGATAATAGGCTTGCTGTCAATATAACCCTGCACAGCGCAAGCCTCATTAACATAATCAAGCTTTAATACCTCATTTTCAATATCATTGGGGTAAACATTGTAGCCTGAAATAATAAGCATTCGTTTTTTTCTGCCTGTAAAGAAGAGATAACCGTCCTCATCAAGGTAACCAAGGTCACCCGACATTACCCAACGATTATGCTTTTTATCCACGTAAATGCCATCCTCTTCACTGTTAATATAACCCTTCATAACAGTTGAGCCTGTAATTGCAATTTCGCCGATAGTGTTTGGTGGCAGTTTTTTCTGCTTTTCATCCCATATTTCTACGGTTATTCCGTCAAGGGGCTTACCGATGGAATTCTCTTTGTAAGCACCTGCAATATTTGCTGTACAAACTGATGACACCTCAGTAAGACCATAACCGCGGTAAAGCTTACCCTTTGCACCCCATTTTTCAAGCTTTGAATTAAAGGCGTTAAGGAATTGCTCACTTATAATGTCACCGCCTGCCCATAAAAGCCGGAGTTTTTTTAGATGTTCACCGTCAAAGTTTGAAGCCTCATACATTTTTTTGAACATATTAGGCACACCAACAATATAGGTGACATTATATTTCTTTATATATTTATTTGCTTTTTCGGCTGAGAATGTGGGCATACCTATACAGGTAAAGCCGGCACACATACTGAAGTGAAGAACAACACCAAGACCAAACGCATGGAAAAGAGGAAGCACACATAGAGAGAACTCCTCGCCCGGTGCGTGCGGTGAATCAAGAAAGCTCAGCTTATAAGCAAGTGAATTAAGGTTGGTGTTTGTAAGACATATCGTCTTGCTTTTACCTGTTGTTCCGCCACCATGCAGATAAACGGCAACATCGTCACCGTTACCCTCAAGAACGGGCGCTTTAAACGAAAGATTGCAAATTGTGTGATATGATGCAGTATTTGATGA
This sequence comes from Acutalibacteraceae bacterium, assembly GCA_045602985.1. GTDB lineage: Bacteria > Bacillota > Clostridia > Oscillospirales > Acutalibacteraceae > DTU089. The sequence continues at coordinate 9,386 of JAZULH010000059.1, forward strand.
AGGCTTTTGTTGTTTAACCTTGACCTTTGAATAAAACTTAAGAGCAGGCTTCATTACTGAAGAAGCATAATCGGAGCTTTTGCAAACAATGACAAGCCTGTTAAGTCTGCGAAGAGTTTCAATATATGGCTCCATAATGATATCAAGCACAAAAATCGCCTTTGAATGACTTGTTTTAACAATATCCTCAAGAGCATCGGCAGGCGTAAGCGGATGAACAATATTAGCAATTGCACCTATGCGGTTAATGGCATAAAAAGCAACAAAGCTTTGCGCAACATTAGGGAGAAACACCGTAACGACATCACCCTTTTTAACATTGCGACTGTCAAGAAAGCCTGCAACAGCCTCTACATCATGCATAAATTTTTTACGACTGATAAGGCTGCCGAAGCTTTCGGCAACATCATACACACCGAAATCCTTTGTGCAATCTCTGAAATACTCGAAACAGTTTCTGTTTTCAGGTTTTATCATAGCATTGATTCCTTTCAACAAATAAACATACTTATGTATTATATTTTTTCTGACACTTTTTGTCAAGTTTATCGGATTTCGCTTGCAGGTTCTTCATAACATACAAAGACACAATCAAAAGAACCGGGAATATAACTGCGGCAAAAACGCCTTTTTTTATATTATCGTCTAATAGATTTGTAGCAAAACCAACAACAGTCGGACCGAAGGAGCAACCGAAATCACCTGCAAGGGCAAGTATAGCGAACAAAGCAGTACCGCCCTTCGGGAAGGTCTCCGACGCAAGAGAAAATGAGCCGGGCCACATAACACCTACAGAAAAGCCACACAGCGCACACCCCACAAAGGAAAGTGCAGGATTCCTGAGGAAGGTTGCCATAGCATATGCACTTATACACAGCACGGCACAAAATGTCATATATTTTGACAAATCAACCTTTTCGCTGATTTTTGAATAAACAACCCTTGATACACCCATAGTTATCGCAAAAAGACTGGGTCCTGCCAGGTCGCCCACTGTTTTTGAAACATTAAGACCTGCTTCTGCAAAGGTTGAAGCCCATTGACTCATTCCCTGCTCAGATGCACCTGCGCAGACCATTATAAGTAAAAAAAGCAAAAATTGCTTTGAAGAAAAAAGACTTTTCAAGGACATTTTTTCTTCATCCGTGGTAAGAGTCATAATAGGTACACGCATAAAATAAAAGCCGTTAATAAACGGAACAATTGCCCATATAAAAGCAAGTATCCGCCAATTAGCTATGCCGAGAATTGTAAAAAACAATGTGGACGCCAATACAACAAACAAATGTCCCCAACAATAAAAGGAGTGCAAAAGGCTCATTGCCGCTTTTTTTGCCTTAATCGGACAAGCCTCCACAATGGGACTTACAAGAACCTCTATCAAACCGCCGCCCGTTGCATAAAGCAATATTGAAACAAGCAAGCCAATATAGGGATTGGGCAACAAATCGGGCAGGATACCCATACCTGCAATACCCGCAGCAGCAAAAAACTGTGCTGCAACAATACATTTACGATAACCGATTTTATCAACATACTTTGCCGCAACAATATCAATAAACAGCTGGAACAGAAAGTTTATTGTAACAAGGCTTGTTATCTGCGATAAGGGAATACTGAATTCGCTCCTGAAGGTAAGAAATAATAACGGAGCAAAGTTATTTACTATTGCCTGCACAACATAGCCGAAGTAACAGGCAAAAACCGTATGATTGTAATTATTTTTAATAGACATATTACCACTTTCTGCCCCTACTGTCGGGACAACGCTGTTTTTTAAAAGCGGCACGAAACTCAACATAACAGCCGCATTTCATACATACACCGGAAATCAGATTATCACACGCACGACAAAAGCCGAGACGCTTTTCATACTCTTGGGAACATACACGTTCGTCGTCAGATAATTTTTCAATCCTGGCTCTGATATCATCAAGTACATCAACTTCTGCACTTTCGTACAGAAGACATCGCTTGCAATCATTCATCACTTAATTATGAATTTAACAACACTGCAGGGCGGAATATTGGCAACAAAGCCATCCGCAGTAAGTCTGAAATCATTGAAATCTTCAATTTTAACCACATTTTTATTATCAAAAGTGTTGTGGTTGCGAACGTCACCCGTAACAATTTCCGCAGTAACGGATTTAACCTGAAAATCTGCTATCTGACATTTGATTTCACTGTTATCCGAAAGTGAGGCATTTGATATTGTGGAAACAATTTCCCCATCTGCATTAACAGATGCACTCTCGGTGAGAACAGGTGTTTCATTATCAATAAAATCTGTTGTAAGATAACTGCCCAAAAGTATATTTTCAGCATGGGATTTATACATTTTGAAAATATGATATGTGGGGGTAAGCAGCATATCATCACCGTCTGTCAGAATAACAGACTGCAGAACATTTACTGTCTGGGCAATATTAGCCATACGTACACGGTCACAATGCTTGTTGAAAATATTGAGGGTAAGACCTGCAACAAGAGCATCACGCATTGTACTCTGCTGGTAAAGGAAGCCCGGATTTGTACCCTCTTCAACATCAAACCAGGTACCCCATTCATCAACAATAAGGTCAACGTGCTTATGGGGGTCATGCCTGTTCATAACCTCCGTATGGCGGCGCACAAGCTCCTCCATTTTATATGCTTTCTTGATGGTTGTGTAATATTCATCATCTGTAAAAACTGTTGCACTGCCCTTATGCTCCCATGTATCACCGGGAACGGTATAATAATGGAGTGAAATGCCCTGCATTTTGTTGCCTGCATAGTGCATAACTTCATCTGTCCACTCAAAATCGAAAGCATTTGGCCCACAACCGATTTTATAAATGCGGTTATTGCTGTCATAATCGCGGACATAAACGTGGTAACGCCTGTACTCATCAGCATAATAATGAGGCATCATATTACCGCCACATCCCCAGCTCTCGTTACCAACACCAAAATACTTAAGCTTCCACGGCTTTTCGTCACCGTTTGCTTTACGCAAATCACTCATGGGTGAAGTGCCGTCAAAGGTCATATACTCAACCCATTCGCTCATCTCCTGAACTGTACCGCTTCCAAGATTACCGTTAACATAAGAGTCACAGCCCAGCTGACGACAAAGCTCGAAATACTCGTGTGTGCCGAATGAATTATCCTCAACAACGCCACCCCAATGAGTATTTATCATCTTTTTACGATTTTCTTTTGGTCCTATGCCATCCTTCCAATGATATTCATCGGCAAAACAACCGCCGGGCCAACGAAGTACGGGAAGCCCCATTTCCTTAAGAGCATCAACAACATCCTTACGCATACCGTTCACATTGGGAATGGATGAATCCTCGCCTACATAAGTGCCGTCATAAATACATCTGCCCAGATGCTCTGAGAAGGTTCCGTATATATCCTTGTTAATCTTAGCTATTTTCTGATTTGGATTGATAAGATACTTTTGCACAAACATCATCCTTAAAATTTTTGTTTAATTATACCACAACAGACCAACTATTTTCAACACAAAAAGAAACGAAACAGAATGTTATCGTTTAGCAATTTTTTTATGTTTATTTGTATAAATACAATATTTTTTTCAGTATAATATTATTAGCACCAAAACCGCGGTGAACCGCTATTCACCGCGGTTCACGGCTATTTCACATATTATTTTTGCAAAAATTTTTAAGGTGAAAATATTCTTTTTTGTTTATACTTACAATATTTGGTAAACCCGTCACAAATTTATTGCAATTTCATAACGTGTGGTATAAAATGATTAGCGTATTTTAAAAAGGTTCTTTGAACCTATCTATGTAACTGAAGGAGTGTTACTAATGAGCTATATCAAAAATGTTATTGATAACGTTGCAAAAAAACACGCTGACGAACCCGAGTTCGTGCAGACTGTTACCGAGGTTTTAGAGTCACTTGCTCCTGTTATCGAACAGCATCCCGAATATGAGAGATGCGCTCTTCTTGAAAGAATTGTTGAACCCGAAAGACAGATTACATTCCGTGTTTCCTGGACAGATGACCAGGGCAAGGTTCACGTAAACACAGGTTACCGTGTTCAGTTCAACGGTGCTATCGGACCCTTTAAGGGCGGCCTGCGTTTCGATCCCTCTGTTTATTCAGGCATTATGAAATTCCTTGCTTTTGAGCAGACATTCAAAAACAGCCTTACAGGTCTTCCCATCGGCGGCGGTAAGGGTGGTTCTGACTTTGACCCCCGTGGCAAGAGTGATATGGATATTCTCCGTTTCTGCCAGAGCTTTATGACAGAGCTTTACAGACACATCGGTCCCGACGTTGACGTCCCTGCCGGCGATATAGGTGTTGGTGCACGTGAAATCGGTTACCTTTACGGTCAGTACAGACGTATTAAAGGTGCTTTCCAGAACGGTGTTCTTACAGGTAAAGGTCTTTCATACGGCGGTTCACTTATCAGACCCGAGGCAACAGGCTACGGTGCAACATACTATGCTTGTGAGGTTTTCAAGCACTTCGGTGAGGACATCAAGGGCAAAACATTTGCTCTTTCAGGCTTCGGTAACGTTGCCTGGGGTGCTGCAAAGAAAATCACAGAGCTTGGCGGTAAGGTTCTTACAATTTCAGGTCCCGATGGCTATGTTTATGACAAGGACGGCATTTCAACAGACGAAAAGATTGAATATCTCCTTGAAATGCGTGCTTCAGGCCGTGACAAGGTTCAGGATTATGCTGATAAATTCGGTGCAGAGTTCCACCCCGGCGAGAAGCCCTGGGGCGTTAAGGTTGACGTTGCTATGCCTTGCGCAACACAGAACGAAATCAATATGGACGAAGCAAAGAAGCTTGTTGCAAACGGTGTGCAGTACTACATCGAGGTTGCTAATATGCCCACAACAAACGATGCTCTTGAATACCTCAAGGAGAACGTTAAGGTTGTTGCTCCCTCAAAGGCTGTTAACGCAGGTGGCGTTGCAGTTTCTGCCCTTGAAATGGGTCAGAACTCAATGAGATACAGCTGGACAGCAGAAGAGGTTGACCTTAAGCTTCAGCAGATTATGAAGGAAATCCATGACAACTCAGCTGCAGCCGCAGAGCAGTACGGTCTCGGCTATGACCTTGTTGCAGGTGCAAACATTGCAGGCTTCATCAAGGTTGCAGATGCTATGATTGCTCAGGGTGTTCTGTAAGATACAAAAACTGACGTTGTGTTCATAATGAGCACAACGTCTTTTTATATAGTTCGATATTATATAAGAATATAATTTCTTAATTCTATTGAAATAAAAGTTAATTTATGGTAAACTTGTAACCTGTATTTTGCTGTTGCATAGTATGCTATGTAACAGATTTTCACATCGTATGAGGTGCACAGGATGATTCACAACAACATTTTAGAGGCTATGGGTAACACACCTGTTATTCGTCTTAACAAAATGGTCGACGAAGACAGTGCGGAAATACTTGTAAAGTTTGAGGGTCTTAATGTAGGTGGTTCCATAAAAACAAGAACTGCTTACAATATGATTCTTAAAGCTGAGCAGGAAGGCGAAATAAACAAGGATACAATTATTGTTGAACCAACAAGCGGAAACCAAGGTATTGGTCTTGCCCTTGTTGGTGCTGTTAAAGGATACAAAACAATTATCATTATGCCCGACTCAGTAAGTGAGGAACGTCGCAAGCTTGTAAAGCACTACGGTGCAGAGGTTAAGCTTGTACATGATGCAGGAAATATAGGTAAATGTATTGACGAATGCTTACAGCTGGCACTTAAAATGCAGGCGGAAAACCCGAATGTTTTTGTTCCACAACAATTCGAAAATCCCGCAAATGCGGAAATCCAGCGCAAGCGCACAGCAGTAGAAATACTTGAACAGGTTGGTAAGCCCATACACGGTTTTTGTGCAGGTATCGGCACGGGCGGTACGCTTACAGGTATAGGCGAAACCCTTAAAGAAGCAAACCCGGACATCGAAATCTGGGCAGTTGAGCCTGAGGATGCCGCCATACTTTCCGGTGGACTTATCGGCACACATATACAGATGGGTATTGGTGACGGACTTATACCCCCAATACTCAACACATCCATATACAGTGATATTTGTATTGTTACCGACGACGAGGCACTCAACACAGCCAAAGCACTTGCAAAGCAGGAGGGAATTTTGTGCGGTATTTCAAGCGGTACAAATGTTGCGGCGGCGCTTAAGCTTGCAAAAAAATTAGGCAAAGGGAAAACAGTTGTTGCCGTGCTGCCTGATACTGCTGAAAGATATTTCTCAACTCCCCTGTTTGACGAATAAAAAATCTATTTGTAAAAAAATACTGCTCAACTGAGCAGTATTTTTTATTTTGGTTCGCTCATTGTAACTTTTGTGGGATCAAGCTGAGAATTGCGGGTTATTATGTCCATTATCTGAAGGGCTGTATCGTCATTCAGCAAGCCCTTTTGAACCACAACTTGTGTTGCACCGTTATTAATCATAACCAAACATTCTCCGCCGAGCTTAGCAGTAATAAGATTATTAAGATTTTCCTCTGTCTTGATTTGTTCACTCAGCTCATCTATTTGCTCTGCAATGACCTTGGCTTCATCGGTACCGGAAGCAACATTTTCAAGTGATTTATTCAGCTTATCAATAGCTTCGTCGTTTCTTTTTTTATATGCAAGCTTTGTTTCGCTGAAATAATCGGAGCTTTGACCCTCTGCATTAACATACTTTGCCTCTCCCAGATTCTGAACATAGTCGGCAAGAGTTGTTTCCTCTGTGGGAGAAAGACTATTGTTACCCGTATAGTACCAATTTACAAATACTGCTGCACCTAATGCAACAACCAATGTTGCCAGAATCAACTGTCTTCGTTTGATTATAACATTCATAATATTACTCCTTATACCCTTTAATTACAGAAACCTTTGCACTGCTTATATTAAAAAGTGCACAAACCGTCTCTGTTATTGCTGATTTGACGTGTATATTGCCTGCACCCTCCGCAACGACTGCCACCCCCTTTATGACAGGTTCATAAACCTTTATAACAACACATTCCTCGGTATTGGAACCGTTTTTTACAATTATATATTCCTCGGCAGTATTACTTTGCACAAGCTCGCCATCCTCCTCTTTTTGTGCAGAATAGCCTTTGGCATACACATTTTCATAACAGCTTTCAAGAGTTATCATCACCTTTACATCGCCTGCTCCGTCAACCTTTTCAAGCAAGCCTTCAAGATGCTTTTCAAGCTGTTTTGTATAGTCAGCGGCACTTTGAGAGGCTTTTTCGCTTGTACTGTCCTCTGACAGAGCTTTATCCCCCGATTCACCGAATACGATGAGTATCAATAAAAGAACACAGATAATAGTAATTGCTATATTCTTTTTGTTTTTTGAATATACCTTCAATCTTTCTTTGAAATCAGTCATTTTTTACACCTGTTCTTGCAATGCTTTTGTATTCATCGGGTATCTCGTTATTTATTTGAGGCAATAAGCTCTCATATACTCTGTCCACCTCTATAACAATACTCTCCAGGTAAACAACACATTCCTCTTTATCTACAGAGGTTGTTACATATATTTCATATTCATTTATACCGTTTTTTATGAGTATATCCTTTACTTGTAAGCGAACTTTTTTCTCTGTAAGATTTGCTGTATGCATAAGAGCATCGTAAGTGGTGTTTTCGCGAATGTATGCTTTATCGTTTTCCAAATCAACATCCCACGAAATACCCGTAAACGGTGCAAGTGAAACTGCAAGGATAACACCCACAACGGCGACACGCAGAGTTTTACGATATTTGGGCGCTACAAGATATTCAAGAACACCTCCGACAACAGCGCAAACAGCATAATTCACAAAAGCAGCTTTCACCGCCTGAGTCATACGCCTCCCCCCTTTACTGTTATGACAACGCCCACGCTTACTATAAAAACGGTTGCAACAATGGTTATTGTTGCCACAAGTAAAATAAAGGTATCCTTAAGTACACGCAGCATATTTACCGAGCCCTCTGCTCCCAGAATATCTGATACTGTTGCACAGGCTTCCAATGCAAAAATCCAACCAAGAAGCTGCAGCAATGTAGGTAAAACAGTAACAGCAACCGTAATTATGCCGAAAACGCCAACTGTATTTTTTATTAAACTAAGGCTTGAAACCAAGGTTGAATATGTTTCGCTGACAGTACCACCTACAACAGGAAGACTACGCCCTACAACAAAACGTATACTGCGAGCTCCAAGGGTATCCTCGCCATCGCTCAGCACACCCTTTAATGTAACAATCCCTGAAAAAACAGTACCGATAAAGCTAAGCACAAAAACATACAGCTTTCTTACAATCTGTGAGATTTTTTCTGTAAAGCCCCCCATATCGAAGCATGATAAAAATCCCAGCGAGCACGTAAGATTAACAACAGGCTGTGAAACACCTGACAAAACAGCCGAAAAAAGTGTGTCGGAAAACACGGTTAAGGTTGCGTAGGAAACACCCATATTTATTCTGCCTGATGATGATACAACAGCACAAAAAACGCCTGAAAAAGCAGTTGTAAAAGCATTGAGGGTCTCCAGAACAGAAAAAGAGGATGTAACAACACCTGCAACAGGGACAGCAGTACATAAGCTGAGTGTTGCACCTCCAACCATATTGAGTGTTTTGGGAGAATCAAGGAAAGATCCCATAAGCGTAACAATTATCACAATCCCCATTACAACACTCATAAAGCGAACAGGCTCTTTCACTGCTTTAACAACCATCCCCAGCAAAGCATCAAACACCTTTGAGGGATCAACAGAAAAAATATCATCCAGACTTAATTCATCGATACCGATTTCATCAAGAATCGCCAGGGTATCATCGCTCAGCGTTGAAATAAAGCTCCCGAAATCATACTCTTGGTCATAATCATCAATATTGCTATCAAAAGCCGAACAACTAACCGGCAGAAAGAATAAAAGTGCTACACTCACAAAATATGTAAATATTAATTTAAATTTCCTCAAAATTTTTACCCCTTCAAAAAAGCTGTTGCAAGGCTTATAACAGCGGTAAACACAGGTAAAGCACACGCAATTGCCGCAAGCTTTGCCGAAAGCTCAACAGCCCCCGCTATTGCACCTTCACCGTTATCACGACAAATATCACTACACACAGAACCAACAGCAAGTACGGAAAAAACCTTCAGCATAACCTTAAGACCGCTGTTGCTGAAGTATTCTGTTAACTGAATAACCTCCATTGCCTGCAAAAGCTGTTTAACGTCGGGTATTGTACCCACAAAAACAACAATAATTATGCACATCTGGAGAACAGTTCCGTAAGCAGGTGTATGACCTTTGACAATAACGATAAAAAGAACACCTGCAAGGGCAAGTATGCAAATTTTTATTACAGTCAAAACTGAATCACGGAGGAAAGCTCATCCTTCAACTCAATCAGTGCAGGCAAAAACATCATAAGAGCAATAATAAGTCCTGCTATGGTAATTATAAGTGTATATTCTTCCTTTCCTGCCTTTTGCAAAAGCTGATTAATAACCGCCACCAGTATACCGATTGCGGCAATTTTAAAAATCAATGTTATTTCCACATAATCACCTACACAAACAAAACCAAAACGCTGACAGCACCTAATACGCTTAGTGCGACAGTTACCTGGATTTTACTTTTTTCTTTTACTCGCTGCTCTTCAAGACAAGCCCTTAAATGATATACATACTCATCACACAAGGAAAGCTGACCCTGTGTATCGGTTGTACCGATACTCTTTAAAAAACGGTTTAAATACATTTGTGCATCCTTTGTAAAATCACCACAGGCAAGAATCCTTCCTTCGTGACAATGAATACACTTAAACCCTTGTGAAACAGCACCTTGGTAAAGAGTATCTAAATCAGATTTATGAAAATTAAGCTCTGTTCTGAAATATTCAATAAGCCTGACAGCCTCGTCCAACAATTTCGTTCTTTGTCGCTGGCAGACTGTTTCGTAATACCCAACAACAATAATCAGTACACACAAAACAAAAATAATCAGTATTTTCAAAGTGACACCGTCTCTCTGATACTGCAAGGTTTAGCACGACCGCTTAATACAACGGCTTTTTTAAAAACCCCTGCATTAATCAAGGTTTTGATATTCGGTCTTCGTATTACCTCTTCAAAAGAATTGCCGTGTGCGGTTGCAATAAAATCAACGCCGCTGTTTACTGCAGAAAGCAATGCGCGTGACTCCTCCTCTGTGCCGATTTCATCAAGAACAACAATATGGGGAGAAAGTGTTCTTACGGCAATTTCTGTGCCGACAGGTTTAGGATAGAGTGTTAAAACATCGGTATTTGCACCCACATCGATGCTATAACCGAAGGAACGGGACGCGATTTCATCACGTTCATCTATTATTGCCACCTTATAAGGTACAACTGACTGCGCCCCTGCATAAAAACGACACAAATCACGCAACAAAGTAGTTTTACCTGACATGGGAGGACCTATAATTATGTATGATGTACAGTCACCCACGGCATTTATTACCCCTTGGGAGCAACCGCGGTATTCACGGGCAATGCGTATATTTACACAATTGAACGCGGAAAGAGAATAAATGCTGCCGTCACGCATAACTGCCCTACCGCCAATTCCTGCTTTACAACCGCCGTAAAGAGGTATATAGCCTTTTACAATCATATCCTGATATGTATGCAGGGAACGGCGCGAAAGCATAAAGACAATCTCCTGCATATCCTTTTCATCCGTGCGGACAACACCATCGCTGTATGACACACTCATCCTGCCGCTGTCCGACAGATAATATATATGATTTGTTGTGTTAAGTGTAACTGCTTCTCCGACACGGAACCTGATTTCCCTTATCCGTTTGCATTGTTCCTCGGGAATAAGTGTCAGAAGGTTTTTGTATCTCTCGGGTAAAAGTGAAACAGCATTTAAAAATTCCTGCATTTTTTATCAATCCTTTCAAAAAATAATTATTATCACTTGTCCCGAAATAGAACCAAATTTAAATAAATTTAAAACAAAGAGCAAAAACATTGCAACGGTGTATTATTTATGTTATTATTTACCATGTGTAATAATGTAATAAAACCTTATGAATAAAGGAAGAACAAGATGAAATCAACTAAACTCAAAAGCATTAAAACAAAGTTAACGGGTAACCGACTTTACAGGTGCGGTTACAATAACAGGTATGCTCTGTTGGCTGCACTTTGCACAGCGGCAATTATGACGGTTGTATACTTCTGCTATGACCTTGCACCTTTCGGCAATGTCACAATACTGCGTATGGACCTTTACCACCAGTACGGTCCCCTGTTTGCAGAGCTTTACGAGAGAATAACCAACCTCGACAGTATGCTCTACTCTTGGAAATCAGGTGGTGGCGGCGGATTTCTTGGTAATTTTTACAACTATCTCTCATCACCGACTGCCTTAATTATGCTTTTACTCGGTCACAAAAATATGCCCGAGGCTATTGCAGGTATGATTTTTGTTAAATCAATGCTGGCATCCTTCACTTTTGCATATTTCCTTTCAAAGAAGTTCAATACCCGTACACCTGTTGTATCTGCATTCGGAGTATTATATGCGTGTAGCGGTTACTTTATTGCATATTACTGGAACGTAATGTGGCTCGATGCTTTTTATTTATTCCCCCTTGTTATGCTTGGCATTGAACACATTATCAACAACGGCAGAATGAAGCTGTACCTTATTGCATTAGCAGCAACACTTGTAACCAACTACTATATGGGTTATATGGTCTGCATATTCTCGGTGCTTTACTTTATTTACTACTATTTTTCAACATACGAATTTACTGCCACATACTTTGGCAGACTCGCAAAACGCCGTAAAGGTATAAAGGGTTTTTGGCGTTGGAGTGTTAACAATCTCAGAAATTCACGTTTCTTTGACAGCGGTGTAAGATTCGCCTTTGCATCACTCGGTGCAGGTCTTGTTGCTTGTTTTTCACTTATTCCTGTGTATTTCGCCCTTAAAAATTGCTCGGCAACATCCGGTACCTGGCCCCAGGAATTTAAAACATATTTCACAATATTCGACTTCCTGGCGAACCATCTTGCATACCTTGACCCCACAATAAGAAGCAGCGGAACTGATGTTTTGCCCAACGTCTATTGCGGCATAATAACAGTTATGCTTGTTCCCCTTTATATTTTCTCCAACAAAATCTCCCTCAAGGAGAAGATTTTCAGCGTAAGCCTTTTGGGCATTATGTTTGCCAGCTTTTACACAAACTATCTGAACTACATCTGGCACGGCTTCCACTTCCCCAACGACCTGCCATACAGATTCTCATACATGTACTCCTTTATACTGCTTGTTCTTGCGTTCAAGGCTCTGTTGAACATCAGAGAATACACAAACAGGCAGATAATCGGCGTGGGTGTTGCAACCACAGCATTTATAATCCTGGTTCAGGAAATCGGTTCCAAAAACTTCAGCGAAACAGGTGTGTGGATATGCGTTGCATTTATCGGCATATACTGTCTGGCACTTGGTGTTCTCAAAAATGATAAATACCCTGCCATTGCTGCGGCGGCATTGATACTTTGCTCATCCTGTGCCGAATACACTGTTGCAAACACAAACAATTACAGTATGGATCAGACAAAGCCTAACTTTGTCGGCGATTACGATAACTTCCAAAAAATCAAGGAACACATTGATGAGTACGAGGGAAATGATTATTACAGAATGGAGCTGACCTCACTCAGAGCGCGTATGGACCCTTGTTGGTACTACTACAACGGAATGTCCACCTTTTCCTCCATGGCAAACGAAAAAGTTTCAAATATGCAGTCACACCTTGGTATGTTCAGTAACTACATCAACAGCTATACCTACAACAGGCAGACTCCCGTTTACAATGCCTTTTTTGCCCTTGACTATATTGTAGATAATGACACAGACACAAAAGCACCAATGAACAGCGAGCTATATAAGGAGATTGGCGCGGTTGCAAAATATACCGCATACGAAAACCTTTATCAACTGCCGATTGCATTCAGAGTCAATGAAGAAATTATTGAATGGTCACATGATAACGCCAATCCTTTTGAGGTTCAAAGCGGACTTTTCGGATATTCAACAGGTATTAACGATGTTTACAACAGCATGGAGCTGACATCTGTTTCCGGTAACGGCACAGAATTCAACGACCTGTCATACACAGAGGACGGCTACTACCCCTACACAGTCAGCGAGGCAATGAATGCATCTGTTACATTTGAGCTTACTGCAAAGGACTTTGGTAACGGATATATTTACCTTAAGTCCAGCAACAACGACATTGAGAATATTACAGTTACATTGCCTGACGGCTCTGTTGTTTCGCAGCATGTTGACACAAAGCCGCACATACTTGATCTGGGTCAGCTGAATGAAGGTGAGGTTGTTTCAATTTATGCACCGTTCAAGGATGCACAGGACGGATTCCTTTACCTTTACGGCGTTACACTTAATAACGAATCCTTTATTAACGGCTACGAAACTCTCAAAAAGGATTCCTTGAATGTTACAAAATTCGATGAAACTGAAATTGAAGGCACAATAAATGCTTCTGCAGACGGTATTCTGTACACATCCATCAACTACGACACAGGCTGGAAGGTTTACATTGACGGCGCAGAAATACAGGCAGACCAATACCACGCCCTGGGTAACGGAGCCCTTTTGGGTGTCGATATTACTGCAGGTGAGCATACAGTCAGATTCAAATACACTCCCGAGGGACTTATAGTCGGTGCGCTCATTTCAGCAGTATCGCTTGTGATGATGATTCTTATTTGTGCAATTATAAAAACAGGTTACTTTAAATTCAGCCCTGTTCTTTACACAGAAGAGCTTGACGATGAATCTGACGGTGACACCATACTTGAGCCTGTTGATTTTGAAAGCTTCACGAAAGATGCGGATAGTGAGGCTAACCTTAACGAACAGGAAGAAGAAACAGAAGAATAACGAGGGGTTATTATGTTCTCAAAAATAAAAAGCGTAGGTTTACTTGGTCTTGAATCCTATATGATAGATGTTGAATTAAACATCACAAACGGCAAGTATTCCCTTGAGGTGGTAGGATTACCTGACACATCAGTAAACGAGGCACGGGACAGAATTATTGCGGCGATTCACAATTCCCGGTTGGAAATGCACATGGTATCACACTACACCTTCAACCTTGCCCCTGCCGACGTAAAGAAGGAAGGCTCGTTATACGACCTGCCTATGGCGGTTGCGGTGCTTTCTGCAACAAAGCAGATTATGGGTGACTATAAAAACGCGGCATTTATCGGTGAGTTATCACTTTCCGGTGAAATTAAAGGTGTAAAAGGCGTTTTGCCTATGGTTATGGCGGCAAAAGCAGACGGATTAAAGGATATTTATATACCCTATGACAACGCCAGCGAGGCGGCAATCATAGAGGGTATAAACATTTACGCAGTTAAAAGTCTGCGCCAGCTTGTTGACCACATTAACGACGTACACAAAATGGAGCCTGTTGAGATTGTCCCCTTCAGACACTACGAATTACCTGATTATTTACCCGATTTCAGAGATGTTAAAGGTCAGTATGAGGTAAAACGTGCACTTGAGGTTGCGGCAGCAGGCGGCCACAATGTTATGATGATAGGCCCACCCGGTTCAGGCAAGAGTATGCTTGCAAAGCGCATACCTACAATTTTACCCGATATCACCATTGACGAAGCACTTGAAACAACCAAGATATATTCTTTATCGGGACGTTTATCAAAGGAAAATCCTATTATAAATTACAGACCCTTCAGGGCACCTCACCATTCGGTTTCACCGGCAGGTTTATCGGGTGGCGGTACCATACCGAAGCCCGGTGAGCTTTCACTTGCACATAACGGTGTACTTTTCCTTGATGAATTGCCGGAGTTTTCACGCAATACAATGGAGGTTATGCGCCAGCCCATTGAAAACGGCACCATAACAATATCAAGGGCAGCCTGTGCCCTCACCTACCCTTGTTCGTTGATGCTGATTTGTGCAATGAACCCGTGTCCGTGCGGTTACTACGGACATCCCACACGCAGCTGCTCGTGTCCCAACGGCGCACCTGCCAGGTATTTGTCAAAGGTTTCGGGGCCGTTACTTGACAGGCTTGATATACATATTGAGGTTCCGCCTGTGGATTACAACCAGCTTTCGGACACAGAGTCGGGCGAAAGCTCCGCATCAATACGTGAACGTGTAAATGAAGCACGCAAAATACAGATTAAACGATTTAAAGGTACTGACATTTCCTGCAATGCAAAAATGACACCTGCATTAACAAGAAAATACTGTGTGTTGTCAGATGCCGCAGCTAAAACACTTGAGCTTTCATTTGAAAAGTTGGGACTTTCGGCACGTGCTTATGACAAGATACTTAAGGTTGCAAGAACGATTGCAGACCTTGATAAAAGCGAAAATATTGAAAATAAGCATATTATGGAAGCGATACAATACCGTAGCCTTGACAGAAAATTCTGGAAAAGCTGAGCACACAAAAAGCCTTAAGGAGCAATTCCTTAAGGCTTTTTATTAAACACATTATTCACACAGCATACGAAAGAGCCATGCATATATTAAATCCACTCTTTGAGCTGATTTTTAATAGTTTTCAGAGCAAGAAACAGAACCAACCGCTGTCTTACTTTTTATATATAAATGACGATATTTTCACAATAACAGAAAAAATTTTCAAGTTTTTTAATATTGCACATTTTCAAAGGGATACATTTGTTGAATACAGCTGATAAATTTATAAACCGAAGTACCGATGTGTTAATAACCAAAACCGGTTGCTACGATGTTTTGCCCCCGTGTTTTTGGCAAAGCATACTAATCGGCGACAAATAATTTATACGCTTTATGAATTGTTTTTTGACAGTCGGTATGTTAGAATTTATGGAAAGAACGATTTCCAAGGAGGTACCCGGATGAGCAATAACGAAAAATCTTCCCTTATAGACAAGGGTAAGTGGTTTTTTAATGAAATAAAAGACCATTGGAACACTCCCGGCGAGGGCAAGTACGTTCCCTACAAGGAGTACAAGGATGTAATTATTGGTGTTGGTGCTAACTATACAGGCTCCAAAACCCTTGAATACATCGGCTTTTGGTCAAGCTGTTTTCTTATCATGCACCACTATAAATTACCATACCTTACATTCTCGGTTATAGGGCTTCTTAATATGCCCCTGGGCTATATTTCCGCCCTTATATGGTGGTATGTGTGTGACAACCTGGGCTTTTTACCAAAAAAGACAGAAAAGAAGGTTTACCTTGTTTACGGTCTTATGATGGCATTTGGTATATCAACGCTGTTATTTGATTACTCTATGCTGTTTGACCAATCCGGCAAGTTTATTACCATGCTCAACAGCTTTGAGGGAATGAATGCCACCGCCTGCTTCAAGACCTTTGGCACTCACTTCCTGTACACCGGTTGGGTTGGTGCACGTAACATCTTCTGGCGTAAAAAGCTTCTGCCTAAATACGGCAGATACAAATACAGCCTTTACTGTGATGTTGTTCCCAAGTGTATAATGGTTGTACTTATCGGTTGGCTTCCTGTTTACAACATTGCAGATGTTGCCACACGTGTTTGGGTTGCAAATCTGTTGTTTGCCACATACAACGTATTTGGCTTCGGCAATGTGCTTGAGGAATGCTCAAAGAGAATCAGCCCCAACCTTCAGGAAAGAATTCTTATACGTAGTTACCCTGTTAAGCTTTCCCATATTTTCAACTCAATCCTTGCAATTATTCTCCCGGCGATTGTTGGCTCGCTCCGCTATGAATGGGCTGATATTAACTTCTACAGATGGGTTATTCCCGTAACCTTCTGTATTTCCGCCGCCTGCACAATGTTCCTTGCAGGCAGAATCAAAGAAAGAATACCTCAACCGCCTATTGAGAAAAAGGTGCAGATTAAATTCTGGGACGGTATGCTGGGCGTTCTTAAAAACAAATATCTGCTTATTAACACGGTAGTGGGTCTTATTGACTCCCTTGGCAACGGTATGCTTCCGTTCGCTACCATCCTTTACTTCTATACATTCCGCCTGAGCGGTCTTCCCTACTCACTCCTTGTTGCACTTATTTCCTTTGCGGGAACACCACCGGATCTGCTGTCACCCTACTTCCTTAAGAGATTTTCATACAAGCAAATTATGATTTTCTACCAGATGAGTCGTGCAATCGGTAACGTTATTATTGCTGTTGCAATGTGGACTCTCGGTGACAACCTCGCCCTTTGCGGTGCAATTTGCGTTGTTGTGCTCTTCTTTATGGAAATGACCAAGACCGTGCCCACAACCGCAGGTCACGATATGGGCGTACGTATCAACGACTATCAGATGTACCTTTCAGGTGAACGCCTTGAAAGCTTTGCAGGTATTTTTGGTTGGTTTACAGGTCCCATCACAAGCTTTGTGGGTCTTATCATCCCGATTTTCCTTTTAAAATACGGCTTTAACAGCAACTGGGAAATTCTTTTCTTTGACGGTTCAAGAAGAAATATTGTTGTTGTGCCGATTATTGTTGACGCTATCGGCTTCTTCCTTATGACAATCCCCTATTTATTCTGGGATTACGACAACAAGAAACAAAATATGGTTATGGAAGTGCTTAAACGCCGCGCTGAGGTTACCGAAAAGAAAGCGCAAGAAGAGGGCGTTTCCGTTTCCGGCGGATACAAGGGTTAAGGAGGTGGAAGGTATGAGCAAAAAAGAAAAAAAGCAGAAAAAAGCTAATGACTGGGGCACAGATGTTGAACTGAATATTCCCGAAGACGAAATATGGACATTTCAGGTGCCGGGGCTTGCTGCACCACACATAAACAAGCCCTATAAATACTATAATTTAAAGAAAGCATTATTTGTTATAGTAATTATCGTTGCCGTTTCACTTTCCATCTATTTTAGTGTGCTTGCTTTACAAAATGATACATTTGACTATACACAAACTGACAAAGGTATTGAATTTTCAAAATTCAGCAACACAGGATACATTACCGAGCTTGAAATAGACTATGTTTCAGATATTGAGTATATCCCCGGTAACAATGATCCTGCAACTAACTTCAAGGTTGTTAAAGACACTACCAAGCCCATAAGCTCCGTAAGGCAGTTCACCCTTAACTGTGACGATAAAATTACAACAATCACTATCGGAGCAAATGTTGAGTATGTAGATGCCAAAGCCTTTTATTCCTGCTGGGCATTGCAGAATATCGAGGTTGACGAAAACAACCCCAACTACTGTGATGTTGACGGTGTACTTTACAACAAGGACAAAACGGAAATTCTTTGTTACCCCTGTGATCACGACCAATACCTGAGGCTGAAATACGGCTACGAAAACGAGCTTTTCAGAGATGAGGTTACTCCCGAATACGAAAAGGATATTCAGATTTATGTTGTACCCTCCACTGTTACAAAAATCGGTGAGATGTGCTTTAACTACGCAAATCTGAGAAAAATTTACCTCCCCGAAGGCTTAAAGACAATTGAAACTCTTGCCATATTCAAGCTCCATGAGCGTGTTGACCAATGGAGCACCCATCCGTCGCTGGAAAATGTTTATACATATAATGCTGAAAATATAACTGACCCACACTTTACAGATGAAGCTTCTCTTGGTGATGTTTATATTTCGCTCCCCGAGGGACTTGAGTATATAGGCTCGGATGCTTTCAGCTACAACCAGAATTTGAGCTATGTATATATTCCCGAAAGCGTTAAGCACATTGGCCACCACGCTTTCTGGGACACCGTATACAAGGAAGACGGTAATCTTAAGGGTGTTACGGTAATGAATATTGCCGTAAGCGAAGAAGCCTTTGAGGCTGTTGAGCAGGGCGACCATTGGAAGCCCCAGTATGACTACCTTTTATTTAAAAAATATATTGATGTGGCATACAATTGTGAAAGAGAAAATTAAAAGATAAAAAAACAGTGTACTCGCGAAAGCCACGGGTACACTGTTTTATATTGTCTGTTAAAATATTCAAGTCCTTCCGACGAGTCGCCGTCACCCGGACGGAAATATGTTCTTATACTACCACTCGGAGAAACTACAACAAATTCGTCACTTGCTTGAAGATAGTAACAATCATCACCGTCATCTTGCTTTTTATGTAAAGCACCGGAATTTTTGATTACATCGTTAGCGCCCTGCAGATATTCCTCTTTGGTTGAATAACCGAACTCGTGACCATGCTTCTGAAAATGCTCTACCCACAGGCTGTCACTTGCAAAGGTATATTCAAATTGGTTCTGAATACTACTATTGGTTTTGTTGGTATAGTTTTCAGGATTTGCAAAATCGCCAAACTTTGAAGTAACAAGACCAATCACAATTATAACAAGAATTGCAACAATATAATGTACGGGCGAAGCTTTTCTGTTTCCCCTTGCATGATACTGCTTGTTTTCTTCAGCACTTACAGAAATACTTTCAGGTTTATTATATGTAGCGTTTTTGTTAGTAACTGCCTTCGTTCTGCGATTAGCATCACGGCAATTCTTACAACGCTTGGGCAATGAAAGCCCTTTTGATTTATAGAATTCTATTTCGGAATCCGTTAAATCAAACACTTTTCCACACTGTACACACTTTCGTTCCATAAATTACACCTTCTTTTTAAACAGCTTTTCCACAGGCAATTGTGCAAGTATAATTGCAGCAAACACAAGAACACACCCCAAAATCTCATTACCGCTGAGTCGTTCACCGAACACTGCACCTGCAAGGGCTGCAAATACGGATTCAAGACTCATTATCAAGCTTGCAACCGTGGGATTAAGGTTCTTCTGCGCCACAATCTGCAAGGTGAACGCAACGCCCGAAGAAAGTACACCGGCATAAAAAACAGAAAACCAGGCATCACCGATTGCAACAGGGTCAACCTCTTCAAACAAGAACATACCCACGCAGGATATCACCGCGGACACAAAGAACTGCACCAAGGAAAGCCTTACAGCGTCAACAGTCTGCACAAAATGGTCAACAATCATAATCTGCACAGCAAAAAGAAAAGCGCAGGTTATAAGAAGAACATCGCCAATATTAACGGCTCCTGCCTCTGTGACACACAAAAAATACATTCCGCAGGTGGCTATTATAATACATATCCATAAAACAGGTCTTACCCTGCGCCTGAAAACAAGGCCAAGCAAGGGTACAATCAATATATAGAGTGTGGTAAGAAAACCCGATTTACCTACACCCGAAAACATAATGCCATACTGCTGTACAAGGGATGCAAGACACACAGAGCCACCGCAAAGCAGACCGCCTATTATAAGCCGTTTTGAAAAGAATGTTTTATTCTCACCATGAGGTCCCTCACCAATGCTTTTACGATTATTTCTATAAATAAACAGAGAAACAGGAGTAAGCACCACAACCGCAAGGCAAGAGCGCAAACACAAAAACGTGAAATTGCCGATTTGCTCCAGGCCCTTGCTCTGGGCAACAAAAGCGGTACCCCATATAAATGCTGCCAGCATCAAAAGAAATGAAGCACCCAATGATTTTGTTCTTTTTATTTTTTCTTCCATAATCACTACTCCCATACAATAACATCCGATATGATACCACAACAAAATATTTTTATCAACCAAAAAACCGAAAACAGTATTGCTACTATTTTCGGTTTATTTCTATTTTTTATTCAGTTAATATAAAATCAGCCAAGGTTCTGCCGTACAAGCTGTGCACGGAGCTTGTCGCGCTCCATTCTGTCAAGCGGACGGTCAACAGAAAGTGATATTGTTGCAGGCTGCATATGAATCATATGCGCCTCAATCTGAGAACATTCCATATTGATTATCCCTTTAACTGCACCAAGACGTACTAAAGAAATCAAGTCCATAAACTCACTTGTATCAATAAGACGTGCATACTTGAGAACACCATACGCACGGTAAATTCTGTCCTCGGTAACAGGTGCTTTAAAAAGCTCTTCACGGGCGGCTCGCTCCTGTGCGGCAATCTGAAGTGCGATTGATTTGAGGTTCTCAATGGCGGCACGCTCAGATATGCCAAGGGTTATGGTGTTACTGAGACGGAACAAATCACCTTTGGCGGCGGCACCCTCACCGTAAGAGCCCCTTAAGGAAAGACCAAGCTTTGATACTGTAGTAATAAGCTTTGTAATCTGTGAGGTGGATACAAGTGCAGGTAGATGAAGAACAACAGATGCCTTCATACCCGTACCTAATGCGGTGGGATCCTGAGTGAGATAACCCAACCTGTCGTCAAAAGCAAATTCAAGTGCCGATGAAAGCTCCTTTTCAATATCGGATGCGGTACGGTACGCCTCATCGAGCGCAAAGCCTGCATACATAACCTGCAGCCTGATATGATCCTCTTCGTTGAGCATTATGCTCACAGATTCATCTTCAGTAAGTAGCAATGCCCTGCCATCACGGGATGAAGCAAACTCAGGACTGACAAGGTGTCTTTCCGCAAGTGAAACAACCTCTGCCTGTGAAAGAGTTTTCATTTCGGCATAATTAAAAGAGTAACCCGATACAGAATCCACAGCATTCTTTATGGTTGAATTAACCTTAAGCTTTTCGGGTAAATTCAATCTGGCAGGAAAAGGACAATTTTTAAGATTACGGGCAAGGTGAATACTTGTGTTAATAACAACATCATTTTGTGCGCCTGTGCCCAGATACCACTTAGCACTCATCAGATTGTGCCCCCTTCCCTGCTGATTTCGTTTATTTTGTCACGCAGCTTGACAGCAAGCTCAAAATCCTGACGTTCTACCGCCTGCGCAAGGGCATTTTTAAGCTCGGCAAGGCTCTGCTCCGCCTTACTGTCACTCTCCGCAGAACGGGGTTTTGTGCCCATATAAGCGGCTTTTCCGTGTATTTTATTAAGTGATGGCAAAAGTCTGTCATAAAAAACAGCGTAACACTCAGCACAGCCCATTTTACCATCCTCGGCAATTTCCTCAAAGCTTTTGCCACAGGCAGGACAACGCATACTACTGCCCGATCCGTTGTCACCCGAGGACAACAACTCGCCCAACAAATGACCGAAGCCAAGCCCGAAACCCGAAAACGCTTCACCATAGCCCAGAGAGCGCGCACAATCGGAGCAAAGATGCACCTCTGCCGCCCTGCCGTTGATGATACGCTTCATATGGAGAGTAGCATCGTTTTTATTACAATTCTGACAAATCAACGTTATCACCTCATAAGGTTCAATTACTGATTACATTATACGACAAATGTATTAACAATTCAAGAACAGTATTAAAAGACTTTATTACAAAAAATAGCGCTCTGTTTCGCCGAATTCATCCTCGTATATAAATTCATCGGAATATTCGTAATCCAAATCATCATCAGAATAATCCGTATAATCTGGCACGTGACCCTTTTTGTACTTATCAAATTCAAAAGAAAAACTCATAATCTCAATCCCTTCTTAAGTTCATACACATATTCTGTTCGTAAAAATAATTTATATTCAGCGTAACAAAAATTAATCATTTACATATTATGCAGTGAAAGGGGGATTAAGAATGGGTTGCTTATTCAACGGCGGTAATAATTGTTCATGGATTATTATCCTTATAATCATCTTATTGGTTTGCTGCAATCAGGGTAACGGCGGTTGCACAAGAGAAGTTAACGATTGTGGTTGCAACGGCGGTTGCGGTTGCTGCTAAAGCTTAAAAAACTATCGGGAGACACTTTATAAAGTGCTCCCGATTTTCTTGTTTTAAAAATTGACACTCTCACTCTATCAGTGTTATTTTATTCGCATAAAACTGTCCGAAGGACAATACAACTATGCTCGGAATAATATCACCGGGAAGCAATATCACTCACCGCAAGGCGAATAAAACTGCCGAGTGCCCTTACGAACACTCGGCTAACGAGAACGGAGTAATTCTTTATCCGAAAACTACGGAAATTGCCACTGCACCTACGCTGAGGATCATAATACCTGCCAGCACGATGCACATTATACGCTTCATTTTATCTGAAAACATTATTCAATACCTAAAAGCACCTTAACGCTATCGGAAATAACTCCAAGCTTTGCTTCTGCTTCCTCTCTTGATGATGCTTTTGCGGTGATATAAATTTTGATTTTAGGCTCTGTACCGGAAGGTCTTACAATAACTGTATCGCCGCTTTCCATTCTGTATGAAAGGACATTTGACCTTGGCAAGCCTGTTTCACCGTCTGTGGTTACACCTGTTTTGTAGTCACCAACCCAAATCACCTTACTATTGCAAATCTCCTTGGGCGGTTCGTTACGAAGGCTCTCCATCATATCTGCCATTTTCTGCATACCTGCGGCACCCTCAAAGGCATAGTTATCCAGGCGGTTAAAGAAGTAGCCGTACTTTTCATACACGCTGTTCATAAACTGCCACAGGGTAATACCCTGAGTTTTATAATAAGCTGCCATTTCACAGATAATCATAGCGGCATTTACGCCATCCTTATCACGGGCGTGGATACCTGTAAGATAACCATAGCTTTCTTCAAGACCGAGAACATATCTGCCCTCCTCGCCCTTTGCTTCAAGCTCCGTGATACACTCACCGATATACTTGAAGCCTGTAAGAAGGTCACGCATATCTGCACCATATTCCTTACAAATAGCAGAAATAAGCGGTGTTGTAACAATAGTTTTTACAATAACGGGATTTTCGGGAAGCTGACCCTTTTCCTTAAGCTGAGAAAGAAGGTACTCACAGAGCATTGCACCAACCTCGTTACCTGTCATAAGCTTATACTCGCCCTCATCGCGCACAGCAATACCAACACGGTCACAGTCAGGGTCAGTAGCAATCATAATATCTGCAGGGAAGTCCTCAGTCATTGCAAGACCTTCCTCAAATACCTGACGGATTTCAGGGTTGGGATACGGACAAGTCGGGAAATTGCCGTCGGGCTTTTCCTGAGATTTTACAACCTGAAGCTCCTGAACACCAAGCTTTTTAAGCACACGACGTACAGGCTTGTTACCTGTACCGTTAAGGGGTGTGTAAAGAACCTTGATGCCTGATTTTCTGACAGCATCTTTATTTACTGCGCAATTGAGAACACAGTCAATGAATTCATCCTTAAGCCAATCCTCTATATAGTCAACCATATCAGTTGCCAAAGCATCCTCAAAGGACATTCTTTTAACACCGTCAAACATATCTACGCTCTTCATATAGCTGTATATCTTTGCAGCAGCCTCATCGGTAATCTGATAGCCTGTGGGGTCATAGCATTTAAAGCCGTTGTACTTTGAGGGGTTGTGGCTTGCAGTAATAACGATACCTGATGAACAATGCAGCCTGCGAACTGCAAAGGAAAGCATAGGTGTGGGCATAAGCTCGGGATAAAGATAAACCTTTACACCGTTAGCGGCAAGAACACAGGCAGCACTCTCTGCAAACATATCTGACTTAATACGTGAATCATAAGCAATAGCAACTGTGGGTTCATCAAAGGTTTCATTAAGATAATCTGCAAGACCCTGTGTTGCCTGAGCAACTGTGTAAATATTCATACGGTTAGTACCTGCACCGATAACACCGCGCAGACCACCTGTACCAAACTCAAGATTTTTATAGAATCTGTCAAGAATTTCATCCTCGTTACCGGCAACAGACTGAAGCTCCGCCTGTAAATCGGGATCAAGAACTGCTTTTTCACTCCAGATTGCATAAAGTGATTTTATATCATTCATTGTAATCTTCCTTTCAAAACGGAAAAACCGTTAAACTACATATCACAGTATATCACTTGTGGTCATCAAAATCAATTACCTGATAAAATTTGTGCGTATTTTTGCCTCGGATGCAGGTCTGACAACACCGTTTGCCTTGCCGAGATCTATACATTTAAGTAACCATGCCATATTTTTCCCGATTGTGCGCATTGTCTGAAGACCCTCCTCATCCTTGAGTACATCCTCTGTCTTTGCACCGTGAACCATATTCCAATAGCCTGACGAAACAACAGGCATACTGCTGATTGTCATATATTTATTAAGAACATCAAGAGCAGCAGTAGAGCCTGCACGACGACAGCTTACAACTGCAGCAGCAGGTTTGTAGCGGAAGTTTGTGGCACCTGAATAAAAAGCCCTGTCAAGTACTGCGCAAATTGTCCCTGAGGGTGCTGCATAGTGCACAGCAGAGCCAAAAACGAAGCCGTCTGCCTGCTTAGCCTTATCAATAAGAACATTTACAACATCATCATTAAAAATACAATGACGGTCATTTTCGGCGCATTTGCCACAGCCTATACATCCCCTGACCTGCTTATTGCCGAGCCAGAAAATCTCGGTATCAATACCTTCCTTTTTAAGCTCTTTTTCGATTTCGCACAAAGCGGTATAGGTACAGCCTTTTTCATGAGGAGCACCATTTACAAGTAAAACCTTCATTTTATTACCTCGCTAAAATAATATCCGTCAATTGAGACGGTTTGTCTATAATATATTCAGGGTCAAGTCCCTCTAACACACTTTTATCCCTGAATCCCCAGGTTACGGCAATACACCTTACCCCTGCATTACAAGCAGTTTCAACATCCACCTCGGAATCACCGACATATATAGTAGCTGCCTTGTCAGTTCCCAGAATTTTAATAGCCTCGTTTACAGAATCGGGACAGGGTTTACGACGTATACCCTCCTTTTCACCTACAGCGTATGTGAATATACCCGGAAAGTAAGAATCCATAAGTGTTTGTACGGCAAAATCAGCCTTATTTGAGACAACGGCAAGCTTTATTCCTTTTTCTTTTAAAGACAACAAAACAGGGATTATATCATCATAAGGCTTTGTTTTATTGGCAGAATTGGTTTTATAGTGTTTCTTGAAATCCGAAAAGCATTTTTCAAGAATATCTCCACATGTATTTTCAGGCACAGACCTTTCAATAAGCAATCGTATTCCGTTACCTACAAACCTACGGATTTCCGCCCTGCTTCTTTGAGGCAATCCGTTTTCTGCAAGAGCAAAATTGACACTATCCTTTAAATCATCAAGCGTATCAAGGATTGTTCCGTCAAGGTCAAAAATCACGGCATCAAGCTTCATCCTCAGGACACTCCAAATCTACTATTGTATATTCGTGGTGAAGATTGGGAAGAACTTTGCTCTTTAAATCTGCCGTACTGAATTTAACCGTTGCGGAATTTACACAGGGATGGCAAGCAAAAAATTCATCGTTAAATACACCTTTTTCTATTAACAAACGCACCTTCTGAGACTTATCGTACATAAGGGAAAGAACGGTAAGTGAGCCGGGTGTAACATTGAGAAGCTCCGTCATTTGCTCACCACTTGCAAAAGAAAGACGTGACGAGCCTATCTGTTTTGACAAGTATTTTGTTTTGAAGGGCATATCTCCGGGTATAAGGAGCATATAAAAATCGGTCTGTTGACGGTTGCACAGCAGAAGATTTTTACAGATTTTGGCATCAATAACCTTTTCAATATTTTCGCACAGTTCAATTGTTGCTGCCTCGTCATGCTCAGCTCGTATATAATCCACCCCGTTATTCTCAAGGAAAAGATAACTGTCCATCTCCTTCTGAGTGTCGGTTGATTCGGGGTGAGTGTTAAAAAGTTGTGGATTTATGTACATAATTATTCTCCGTTCAGTTGAACATTTTTATTGTTCTCTCTGCCGCCTCTCTGAGACAAAAGCCTGTAAGAGACACGGCGTTCATATTGTATTCTTCCGTAAGTGTTGCAAGAACCCTGATAGCTTCCGCCGTTGGATTTATCCATACTGCAAGGATATTGTCGAGAAGGTCGCAGCACATACTGAATTTTTTTACCCATTTTTTCATTTCCTTGAACAGCGGTACTGTTTCGTCACTTATAAGTGCAAGGCATTGACGCATTTTACCGTTATACTCAGCAAATTCTTTTACCGCCTGCTCCGTTTCGCCTGTTGAAACAAGGAAATTGAGTCTTGCCAGGGTATTGCTCATAAAAGCTGAGCTGTACTTTGTAAGACAAGATACACCAAGATGGTCTGCAAAATATGAAAACAGCTCTGCATCATCACCAAGCATTTCCCTATGTGCATTTTTCAAAGAATCATCAGGATTATATTGTGTCGGATTCCACAAATAATCTGCAATTGTCATAAGCGGAATTTTTGAACACTCGGCATACTCCATCACATTGGAAATCAGTCCTTCGCAGGCTTTATAAAGCTCTGCATCACGACCCTGCAAAGCTCCGAGGTGCATTTCCTGGAACATTTCGCAATCGTTTACAGGGAAGTTATCCCAGAACAAGGGCTTGTGGTCTGTGGACCGCAAAAGCTCCTGACTTTCTCTTATAGTCAGCACTCTTGAACAAATCTCCTGCCCTGTCCAGAACATTGATACATCTGACGGTATGCCCTTACCGAATTTTGTTATATAATATCCGTTTTCATCACCGCTGTATTGCGTGGGACAAACAGTTAATTTGACAGAGCTGTCAAAAGCCTTCAGTCGGGAATATACTCTGTTGATAAGGTCAACGTGAGCATCTGCTATGCTGTCAAAACGATGTGCATCCTCCGGATACTGAAAATCCCACGGAATATCATCAAGAAGAAGTCCGAAGCACCGTACACCTATATTATAAATGCTTTTTATTTTATTGATAAGTAATTCAAAATCCTCGTCCGATGTATACTTATACGAAAGACCCGGACCTATACACCAATTGAAATCGAAGTAATTTGTTTTTGCAAAATCCACAAGAGCTTTCAAATTATCAAGCTCACTCTGCGGATAAAGGTCACGCCATTTTTCACGGTGGTATATATCATCCTTTGGAGCATAAAAGTATGTATTCATACCGTACTTCGCCATAAGCTTCATTACAGAAAGACGTTTACTCTGCTCCCAGGTAGGACCATAAAAGCCCTCGATATACCCACGTGTTTCAAATGTGGGGTAATCCTCCAGCTCGCCCGTTTTAAGCAACTGTGCATTAATCAGCTTACAGAGTGTATTTACTCCCCTGAAAATGCCCTTAGGTGTTGATGATTCAATAACAGCACCGTTTTTTTGTACTGAAATAATATACTTTTCATCGCTGAGGCGTCTCAGCTCCTCAATATAAGTAGTCATACGGCTGTCAGCGAGTTTCACGGTAACGCAATATTCGCCCGAGGTGTTTATGCCGTATTCGCAAAAAACTCTCTGCGCAACATCAAGACAGTCACCACACAAATTCACACCATCTACAATAATACTATCCCCTGTAAGGTTATTTTTTTGTAAAACAGGATAAATCATAAATGCTTTATCTCCTTTTTATATTTCTCATATAATTTAATGTTAATTTCGTCGCCGCCGTCCACATTTGCACTGCAAAAATGATCGGGATAAAAGCCTTCAGCAGCGCACATATCAACACACTCTGCAACAACACAATTTAATATCATCGCGCCCGATACCGTAGATGTGGCACATATTTTACCGTCTACACCATCCACCTCAACACAAGCATCGCCGACACAGCCGAAATTATCAAGAGTTATATCCGCAATTTCGCAAAGCCTTTTCCCGCTTGGATGACGCGAATCGCCTGCATAGGTGTGACTAATATTGGTAAGGGCAATAACCCTCAGTCCTTTATGCTTGCACAACAACGCCATATCAACTATAACACCGTTTCTGCCAGAGTTTGAAATAATAACAATCACATCACCCTCAGACATACCGTAGCTTTGAAACAGTTCATCTGCAATGCCCTGCTGACGTTCAAATTCCGTGCTTTTAAAGGCAGATTCATGGAGCATCAATTCGGGCACAAGAACAGGTTGAAGCTGTACAAGTCCGCCTGCTCTGTAAAACAACTCCTCACATAGCATATGAGAATGCCCTGTACCGAAAAGATATATTTTTTTACCTTTAATAAGGGCTTTTTTAAACTCTTCCGCTGTCTTTATAATATCAGCTTCGCCATCAGCTTTTATCTTACTGATTATGGACTCAATATTGTTTATATATTCAGAACCCTTATTCATAAATCCCCCTTGCAATGTTCAATGCACCGCACTCGGGCGGAGTTGTAAGTAATGATATTTCAACGCAGGGATATTGAGATTCAATCTCCCTGCAAAAGCTTTCTTTAAAGAAGTTGCAGTTAGTAAAAACACCGCCATAAAGGGAAAGCTTTTTTACATCCCCGATTTCCTCAAGCAGGCACAATACTGTTTCGACAAAAGAAGCAGCCTCACTATAAACTATTTCCTGTGCAGCACTATCGTCGTCATCTGCAAGTGCGCCTACCACAGCACCAAAACCTGCAATATAATCTTTTTTAACATTGGGAGAATAAATCACGTCTATAATTTCACGTACCGACGACACGCCGAAATACTTGTACAATGCGGAATCAAATGAGCATTGTTTTCCC
>JAZULH010000060.1:0-17862 GCA_045602985.1 Acutalibacteraceae bacterium
ACCGAGGGTGTTTATATTATAATAATTCTATCTGTAAAGTGGATTATCACTTATCTTTTTTACGGTAAAAAGTACTTATTGAAGGGATGCGTTGTTTTATGACAGCATTTAAAAAACCCCTCTGCAGCATTATGGCGTTGATTATGGTTTTCGTCTTTATTGCTGCAGCACCTGTTTCCGTTTTTGCAGAGGATGAGGAGACCACCTTCTCTGCACAGGAAATAGAGCTTAACAAAGAGGTTGACGAAGGCTTTGAGTATATCAAGGTTGAGTTAGGCTCTGCAATTCAGATTGTCGGTTATACCGGCACAGACAAAGAGGTTTCCGTTCCTAAAAAGATTGGCAATCTCAGCGTTATTTCAATCGGTAACGGTGCCTTTGAGGGCAACACTACTATGGAGAAAATCGAGCTCCATACAGATATTACTGTTATTGGTGATAATGCTTTTAAGGGTTGTACCGCACTTAAAGAGATTGAAGGTATTTCAGCTATTGAAAAGGTTGGTGCTTCAGCGTTTGAAGGTTGTACATCACTTGAGGTTTTCGAGATTCCCGATAATCTTACCGAAATTCCCGAAAGATGCTTCGCTGACTGTACATCACTTACCGAGGTTGACGAGCACAAAAATATGAAAGGTGTTGCCAAGGATGCTTTTGTAGGCTCCGCTTGGGAGAATGCAATGCCCGATGGTCCTCTTAACCTTGGCAGAATTCTTTATTCATACAAGGGTGCCGTTAAGGATATGGTTATCCCCGAGGGAGTTTCTATAATCGAGGATTACGCATTCCTTGGCTGTGAGAGCATAGAAACACTTGAGTTAGGTTACGATGTTGAGGAAATCGGTCTTTATGCTTTCCAGAACTGTGTAAACCTTAAGAGCGTTAAGGTTAACGATGCTATGGGTATCGTATCGGCAGGTGCATTCAAGGGTTGTTCTGCTCTTGAGAGCATCGACTTCTCAGAAAGCACTCTTGCAATGGTTGGTTATGAGGCTTTTGCAGACTGTACATCACTTAAAGAGGTTAAGCTTGCAGAAACTCTTTCAGAGGTTGCTGATTATGCATTTGCAAATACTCAGATTTCAACAATCGAGTTTGGTAAGAATGTTAACACCGTAGGCGCACATTCATTCCTTAATGCAAGCAAGCTCGAGAGCATTAATGTTGTTGATAAAAACAAGGATTACTCATCAGTTGACGGTGTTCTTTACAATAAAAACGGAACACAGCTTGTTACCTTCCCTGCGGCAAAAACAGGCACATTTGAGCTTCCTCAGGGTGTTGAAAAGATTTGTGATAATGCTTTCTATGGCAGTGCAATCTCAGTTGTTAAACTTGCAGAAGAGCCTGCTCTTAACGAAATAGGCATCTCAGCTTTTGAAAACTCCGTTATTTCAGAGTTTACTGTTCCTGCGAATGTTTCAAAGCTTAACACTGCTACATTCAAAAATGCGGCTAAGCTTGCAAAGCTTACAATTGAAGACGGTGTTACATATATCGGTGCATCTGCTTTTGAGGGCTGTGCATCATTGACAGATGTTACATTACCGGGCTCTGTATATACAATTGCAAATGCTGCATTTAAAAATACAGGTCTTAAGTCTGTTGTAACCGGTGATGGTCTTGCTAATATCTCAGCTCTTGCGTTTGCCGGTAATAAGGCTCTTGCAAAAGTTGAACTTGGTAAAAATGTTGAGAAAATAGGCGTTGATGCTTTCAATGGTTGTACCGCGCTTAAAGCGATAAACCTTTCAGCTTCAGTTAAGAACTTCAGCACAAGTTCATTCAGCGGTTGCACAGGTCTTGCAACTGTTACCGTGGATAAAGATAATAAGAATTTCAAGGTTGTTGACAATGCAGTATATACTGCAGACGGCACAAAGCTTGTTATGGTAACTGCAGGTGCTGCAGCTGTTACAGTTGCAGACGGCACAAAGGTTATTGTTGCAAATGCTTTTGATTTGGCTGATACTGCTGCTGCAATCACTTTCCCTGCAACACTTGTAAATGTTGAGGCAAATGCACTTGATGGTACTGCATGGTTTACAGCGTCAAACGGAGTTGTATATGCAGGTCCTGTCCTTTATAAAGTTAAGGGTGCTGTTGATACCGTTAATGTTACAGATGGTACAACATCAATTGCAGATTATGCCGTAATGAACGGTGCTGTAAAAACAATAACTCTTCCCGCAACACTTGTTAACATCGGTAAAGATGCTTTTGCAGGTGCAGGCATATCAGAGATTACTGTTCCGGATTCAGTTACAAATATCGGTGTTGGCGCATTCAAGGATTGTAAGTCACTTTCCAAGGCAACACTTTCAAAAAACATTACTATTATTGAAACAGCAGTTTTCAAGGGTTGCGAAGCCTTAATCGGAATTGCACTTCCTCAGGCAGTTAAGGTTGTTTCATCAGATGCTTTTGCAGGTTGTAAGGCTCTTGAACAGGTTGCGCTTACTGCAGTTGAAGAGGTTGAAAAATATGCTTTTGCAGGCTGTTCAGCCTTAACTTCAATTGAGATTCCTGCTACAGCAGTTGATGTTGATGCACTCGCATTTGTTGCTTGTACCGCGCTTAAGGGTATCGCAGTTGACAGTGCAAATACAAAGTACAAATCACTTGAAGGTGTTGTGCTTTCGGCAAATGACGACGGTGTATTCAATACAATTGCAATTTATCCTGCAGGTAAGGCCGGTGTATACGCTGTTCCTGCAGAAATCACCAACATCGCAGACAGAGCATTCTATAATTGTGATGCTATTACAGAAATCACATTTGAAGCAGGTTTTGAAAATATCGGAGCAGAGGCTTTCTATGATTGTGATTCAATCAAGACAGTTTCAATGCCTGAAAGCGCACGCGATTTGGGCGATCATTGCTTTGCATCCTGTGACAGCCTTGTAGAGTTTGTTGTACACAGCAACCTTACAGACTACGCTGACAATGCTTTCGACGGTTGCTACTATATTAACTACGATAGCGTTATTATTAATGTTGAGGATAATTCCACTTCAACACTTGCTATAGTTGCTGCAGTAATTGTTGTTGTAGGTATCATTGCTTACATTATTTACAACAAAAAGCAGAAAAAGCTTCAGCAGGAAATTATCGAGCAGAACAAAATTAAAGAAGAGCTCGAGGCAGCAAAAACTGAATAAAACATAAAAAACTAAGAACTCTGTGTAAATAGCACAGAGTTCTTTTTCAGAGAAAATAAAAGAACTCGGAAAACCGAGTTCTTTTTTGTTTTTCTGTTTTTTTATACACCTGAATATGCGGAGAAACCACCGTCAACAGGAATAATAACACCTGTAACAAATTTTGAATAGTTTTCATCTGCAAGGAAGAGTAATGAGCCTGTCAGATCCTCAGGAACACCAAATCTGCCTAATGGTGTGTGACCGAGTATTTTTTCACTACGTGGGGTGAGAGAGCCGTCCTCGTTGTAGAGGAGAGCCTTGTTCTGGTTGGTTGAAAAGAAGCCGGGTGCAATAGCATTTACTCTCAAACCGACCTCGGAAAAGTGAACTGCCATAAACTGTGTGAAGTTTGATATAGCAGCTTTTGCTGCAGAGTATGCAGGAATTTTTGTGAGAGGCTTGTATGAGTTCATTGATGAAATATTGATAATTGTAGCGTGAGACTTGCCAATCATATCTTTAGCAAAAACCTGTGTGGGAATAAGTGTACCGAGGAAGTTGAGGTTAAATACAAACTCAATGCCTTTGGAGTCAAGGTCAAAGAAGGTTTTTACATCTTCGGCAGTATTTTCAAGGTCACACATCTGGAATCTCTCTTTTGTTGTGTTACCGCTGGGATGGTTACCGCCTGCACCGTTAACAAGTATATCACAAGTGCCGTAAATATCCATAATTTCCTGACGAGCCTTTTCCATACTGTCTTTTTCAAGCACGTTGCAGGCAAAGCCTGTGGCTTCAAAGCCTTCTGCCTTTATTTCATCTGCAACCTTTTGTGCTGCTTCAAGTCTTAAGTCGAGTATGGCAACCTTCATTCCCTGTCGTGCAAGGTCTTTTGCGAAGCCACCGCAAAGGACTCCGCCACCGCCTGTAATTACTGCAACTCTGTTTTTGAGGTTATCGTGATTGAACATTTTAAATACTCCTTTTACTTTCTGTATGTAAATTCATTAAGCCTTGCTTTTGTAAGACAATCATCAAGGGCATCTGCCGCAGCATCGAAGGCTGCGCGGTTGGTGGGGTATGTGTAGTCATCCTTAAGCTGGTCAGCTGTACCGCCCTCACCCTCCAACTCCTTGAGACCATCAAAAACTTTAAGATGAGGTTCAAGCGTAAGGAAGTGATCGCCTTCCTTATCCTTGTGGAATTTTTCAAGTAATTCCACAATATGTCCGTCACCGAGTCCGGCAGGACGAACCTTACCGCCATCAAATAAACAATCCTTAACGTGGAAATAGTCAATATAATCTTTGAGCATATCGTACGCAGGCAGAATTTCCTGTCCGCACTGAATGAAGTTTGATGGATCAAATATGCCTTTGATTTTGCCCTCCAGGGTTTTATATATTTCAAGACAACGCTCTGCAATATCGCCGTAGATATCCTTTTCGTTTTCGTGACAGCACCAAATACCGTTCTCTAATGAGTATGTGCACATTTTATCAAGTCTTTCAAAAACTTCGTCACGATATTCTGTGAGACTCTGTCCTTTAGTGAAAAAGAAGCTGAACATTCTGATGCGTTCTGTACCCAGAATATTAGCAACCTCGACACAATTTTTGAAATCCTCAAAGTGGGGTGCAAAATCATCCGTTATTTCAATTTTGCCGTAGTGCGAGCCTATGGCTGAAACACCTATACCGTTATCGTCAAGTATTTTCTTTAATTCTTTTGCCTGTTCAACGGTATACAGGGAGATGTTGCCGTGGTCAAGTCCGCGAGGCTCAATGTGAGTCATGCGGTGAGCCTTAAGGGCATCAATCTGCTCAAGTATTCCACCGCCTGCTTCATCAGCGAACGCTGAAATATGAAAGGTTGCTGGCATATTTAAAACTCCTTTATTGTAAAAATATGTTTTTGTTTTTTAATATAAACTGAGCACAAAGTTTACACAATTCGTGTGAATTATAAATTTCTGCAAACTCAGCATCTGTTTTTTCGACTAATCCGTAGTTTATGGAGGTGTCGCTGTCATCATCGTACATATCTGCAACAGGCTCAATTAAATCCAGGTACTTTTCTGCACCAACAGCCTTTAAAGCGTGGGGGATAACGGGTACCAGGGGAGCACCATTGTTTTTGTAGAAGGTGGAAAGACTCTGTTGAGCATCCTCATCAAAATATTCCAGAGCATATATAAACTTTTTTTCGTCAGGCATATTGTTGAATGCTTCTGTCATATTACCTTGCTTTTCAAGCATAACCTGTATATTCATAGCCACACCGTGCAAAAGCTCTGATTCCTCGGTATCCTTTAGCCGTTCCTCTGTCAATACGGAAAACCTCTGCCTTAAGTCGTAATCTCTCTTCCAGATTGCGGCTTCTTTTTTTAATCTTTCACGACGTGCGCGTGATGCTCCCATAGCTTTAACCCACGCAAATATAGCCAGAACTACGGCTATTACTAATATGAGCCAGTAATACCATTGAACGCCAAAAAGCATAATTAGTCTCCATTCTGTAATGATTTGTAGATGTCACTTTTTTTAAGACCTGTTTTCTTGGCTATTTCCTTTGCGGCATCGTTTTTTGATGCTCCGCTTTCAACAAGTGCCCAAGCCATTTGTGTGGCATCCTCTATAGTGATGGTTGATTCTTCATCCTCGGGCTTTCCTTCAACAATCAGTACAAATTCACCCTTTGGGCTGACCTGACTGTATTTTTCTGCTGCTTCAAAAAGCGTGGTGCGTTCCACATTTTCGTATATTTTGGTAAGCTCCTTTACGAGAGCTATTTTTCTGTCACCGAAGTACTGAGCCATATCCTTAAGTGTGGCAGGCAGCTTGTGGGGTGCCTCGTAAAAAATCATAGTACGTTTTTCGTTGACTAATTCTTCAAGGTGACGACGTCTGTTCTGCTTTGTAACGGTGAGAAAGCCCTCAAAAGTGAATCTGCCTGAGGGCATACCCGAAATTGCCAGTGCGGTTACAAACGCACTGGGACCGGGAACTGCACAAATCTTTATGCCGTTTTCGTGACAGCGCAGGGTAAGGTCCTCGCCCGGGTCGGAGATAATGGGCATTCCTGCATCGGAAACAAGTGCACAGCTTTCGCCGTTAAGCAGTCTTTCTATAATAACACCGCCACGTTCATTGCGGTTGTGCTCATAATAACTGAGCATTGGTTTTTTTATCCCGAAATGATTCAAAAGCTTTATGGTAACCCGGGTGTCCTCAGCCGCAATAAAATCACAATCGTTGAGAACCTGCACGGCACGGGGAGAAAAATCGCCTAAATTGCCGATAGGTGTACCTACTACATATAAAATACCTGCCATTATAATACGTTTCCTTCGTTGTCAAAGAGGGGAAGTCTTTCAAGGTAAATGATGTCACTGCGGTCAGCGGCATCGCCCTCAGCAAGAACTGTCAGAGAACCAACGTAATCAACCTCTGCCATTTTTATAAGCTTTTCCACAGCTTTAAGAGATTCTCCGGTGGATATAACATCATCAACAATTATTACTTTCTTGCCCTTCATTTGCTCTGCCTCAGCTGTGTCAAGGTAGAGATGCTGCTCTCCCTCTGTTGTAATGGAGTTTACAACAACATCAAAAACACCTGTCATATACAGTTTGGGCTTTTTCCTTGCTACAAAATATTTTTTGCCACTCTGGCGTGACATTTCGTGTGCCAATGGAATACCCTTAGCCTCAGCTGTGATTATGTAGTCAAATTCAGGAGCTTTTTTCAAAAGCTCCTCTGCACAAGCTACCGTAAGCTCTGCATCACCGAACATAACAAAAGCACCGATTTGAAGCTTGTCATTTAAGGGACAGAGCGGTAATTTCCTGTCAAGACCGGCTATTTTCATAGAATAAAACATAAATATCTCTCCTTAACGGCATCAATATAATACAATAATTATATAGGAAATGCGCTATAAAAGTCAAGAAAAACGCTGTGTTTGAAGAATACAAAATAATAATTGAAAGAATTGCTTCTGTATAGTATAATTAAGATATATCTTAAACATAACCGAAAGGTGATATTATGCACGTACCAAAATGTGAAACCAACGATATGGATATTTTGTCGTTTAAAGAAGCCTTGGAGGGAGAAACACAGGGCTCCTTTGAGTATGACAGAGCAAAGTGGCTCTATGTACCCAACGCATATACGGAATATCGTTATATTCTGGGTACTAAGGGTGTGAATCCTCTCATCTGTATAGGTATAAATCCCTCAACTGCAAGGCCTGATGATTTGGACAATACTCTTAAATCTGTGGAGCGCACAGCGGCTTTTAACGGTTATGACAGCTTTATAATGTTCAATGTGTATGCCCAAAGGGCAACAAATCCGAAGGATATGGACGGTTGCTTTAACGCGTTTTTACATAATGAGAATATGCAGGCATTCCGCTATGTGTTGCAGAGCTATGGGGAGGGCAACAGGCCTGCCGTGTGGGCGGCATGGGGCACGATTATTGAAAAACGTCCGTATCTATTGAAGTGTGTTGCGGATATGGTGGAAATAGGTAACGAGTACGGTGCCAGATGGTATACCGTAGGCAAGCGTTCGGTAAAGGGGCATCCTCACCATCCGTTGTACCTGAAAAACGGCACCCCAACCGAGGAGTTTGATGTGTGCGGATACCTTAATACGTTAGTGTATTGACTTTTTTTGTCGGAATATGGTATAATTTTTTAAATTTTTATATTGAACAGGCTATGACGAGAATAAGTAGCATTATTCTGCAAAATCAGAGAGCTTCCGTTTGGTGTGAGGAGCATGCGAGGGCTCTGTGAATACATCTTTAAGCCTCACACCGAAGGGGTAACCTTGTAGGCTGTGACGGGTGCGCCCGTTAAAGCGTTTGGGTTTTATACCCTTGAAGGTGCTTTGCGTGAGCATTGTACAAATAAAGGTGCTAACACGGGTTTTGCTCGTCCTTTGATATCAGAGGCCGGGTATATTTTTTTACAAATCTAAAGTAAAGGATGAATATTTTGCCGATTACAGATTTTTTGGTGCATAATGCAAAAAATTATAAGGATGAGGTTGCCCTTGTGGAGATTAATCCTGAAATTCAGGAAAAAAGTCGTAAAACATGGCGAGAATACGAGCTTATTCAACCCAATCCTTCAAATGCAGGAAGAACCCAGATTACCTGGGGCGAGTTTGATAAGCGTGCAAACCGCTTTGCAAACCTCCTGCTGTCAAGGGGAATAAAAAAAGGTGACAGAGTTGCAATTTTGCTTATGAACAGCATCGAGTGGTTGCCGGTTTACTTTGGTATACTTAAAACGGGCGCGCTTGCAGTTCCGCTTAATTATCGCTACACTGCTGAGGAAATCAAGTATTGTCTTAAGCTCTCCGACAGTTCCGTGCTTGTGTTCGGACCGGAATTTACAGGTCGTGTTGAGGAAATCTGTGACAGAATTCCCGGTATTAAGTACAATTTCTATGTGGGTGAGGATTGCCCTACCTTTGCAGAAAGCTATGACAGGCTTGTTACATACTGCTCATCCCATGATCCCGCAATTCAACTTACCGATGATGATGAAGCAGCCGTGTATTTTTCGTCGGGAACTACCGGCTTCCCCAAGGCTATTCTCCATGCGCACAGGAGTCTTGTGCATGCTGCAAAAACAGAGCAGGCACACCACTCTCAGGGCAGGGATGATGTATTCCTTTGCATACCTCCGCTTTACCATACAGGTGCAAAAATGCACTGGTTCGGCTCGCTTGTGGCAGGCAGTAAGGCTGTTATACTGAAAGGCACCAAGCCTAAGTGGATTATCGAATCCGCAAGCCGTGAAAAGTGCACAATCGTTTGGCTTCTTGTTCCGTGGGCACAGGATATTCTTGATGCCATTGACAGCGGAGAGATTGATTTGAACGAATATGAGTTAGCACAGTGGCGACTTATGCATATAGGTGCTCAGCCTGTTCCGCCAAGCCTTATAAAAAGGTGGCTTAGTGTTTTCCCTCACCATCAGTACGATACAAACTACGGATTGAGTGAATCTATAGGTCCCGGCTGTGTTCATCTTGGCGTTGATAATGTTCACAAGGTGGGTGCAATCGGTAAAGCAGGCTACGGCTGGGAAGTAAAGATTGTGGATGAAAACGGAGTAACTGTTCCTCGCGGAGAGGTCGGTGAGCTTGCTGTTAAGGGTCCCGGAGTAATGCTTTGTTATTATAAGGACGAAAAAGCAACTGACGACGTTCTCAGGGATGGTTGGCTCTTTACCGGTGATATGGCACAGGAGGATGAAGACGGCTTTATTTTCCTTGTTGACCGTAAAAAGGATGTTATTATCAGCGGCGGTGAAAACCTTTATCCTGTGCAGATTGAAGATTTTATCCGTAAGAACGATGCGGTCAAGGACGTTGCGGTTATTGGTTTGCCTGATGCCCGTCTTGGTGAGATTGCCGCAGCCATAATTGAAGTAAAAGAAGGCTATACACTCACAGAGGACGATGTAAATGACTTCTGCTATGATTTGCCCAGATATAAGCGTCCGCGTAAGGTTATTCTTGCTCAGGTTCCCCGTAACCCTACAGGTAAGATTGAAAAGCCCAAGCTTCGCGAAATTTACTGTGGCGAAAGCCTTGTTGCATCACAGAATGAAATAAAAAATAAAATAAGAGGTTAGATGATATGAAAGAACTTTTATTGGGTAATGATGCTGTTGCCCGTGGCCTTTATGAGGCAGGCTGCAGGGTTGCATCAAGTTATCCCGGTACTCCCAGTACGGAGGTTACTGAATGTATTGCCAAATATAAAGAAATAACAAGTGAATGGGCTCCCAATGAAAAGGTTGCCTGCGAGGTTGCGTTCGGTGCTGCGGTTGCAGGTGCGCGTTCATTCTGTGCTATGAAGCATGTCGGACTCAATGTTGCGGCAGACCCTCTTTTTACATCATCATACACAGGTGTAAACGCAGGTATGGTTATTGTTGTTGCAGATGACCCGGGTATGCACTCCTCACAGAATGAGCAGGATAGCCGTCATTATGCAAAAGCATCCAAGATTATGATGCTTGAGCCTTCCGATTCTGACGAATGTCTCAGATACTCAAAGCTTGCGTTTGAGCTTTCAGAGCGTTTTGATACCCCCGTGCTTCTCAGACTTACCACCAGAGTTTCACATTCCAGAAGCCTTGCTGAAATTTCTGAGCGTGTTGATAACGGTCTTAAGGAATATGAAAAAAATCCGCAGAAGTATGTTATGGTTCCTGCTAATGCCAAGGTTAAGCACGTTGCAGTAGAAAAGCGTATTCTGGAGCAGGTTGAATACTGCGAAACAGAAGCAGTAGAAAGCGGACTTAACTCTGTTGAATATAATGACAAGAAAATTGGTGTTATTACT
This sequence comes from Acutalibacteraceae bacterium, assembly GCA_045602985.1. Classification (GTDB taxonomy): domain Bacteria; phylum Bacillota; class Clostridia; order Oscillospirales; family Acutalibacteraceae; genus DTU089. Next base: position 10,521 of record JAZULH010000060.1, read on the forward strand.
GCAGGTATCTGTTATCAGTACGCCAAAGAGGCTTTGGGTGACAAGGCATCATACCTGAAATTAGGATGTGTTTACCCTCTCCCTGAGAAGATTATAAAAGATTTCTGTGCAGAGTGCGAAACTGTGTATGTTCTTGAAGAGCTTGATGATTATATTGAAACACATTGCCGTAAAATCGGTGCAGATGTTGTGGGTAAGAGTGAGTTTACACTTCTTGGTGAATATTCCCAGGGTCTCATAAAAAAAGTGGTGCTTGGTGAGGAAACTTCATCTCTGAAGGCGGATGTGGATGTTCCTGCAAGACCCCCCGTGCTTTGTGCGGGCTGCCCACACAGAGGTCTTTTCTATGCACTTAAAAAGCTTAATGTTACTGTAAGCGGTGATATCGGATGTTATACATTGGGCGCATCAAAGCCACTTGGTATGATTGATACTGTCCTTTGTATGGGCGGTAGCGTTTCAGGTCTTCATGGCAGAAATCTTGCTAACCCCGATAAGGCAAGCAAGAGCGTTGCGGTTATAGGCGATTCTACATTTATACATTCAGGTGTAACAGGTCTTATTGATATTGCGTACAACAATAGTAACTCTGTCACAATTATTCTTGATAACAGCATCACGGGTATGACAGGTCATCAACAGAATCCTACAACAGGCTACAATATTAAGGGCGAGCCTGCTGCAGCTGTCAGCCTTGAAAAGCTTTGTGAGGCAGTAGGCATCAGCAATGTGTTTGTTGTTGATCCCTACAATTTGGATGAGTGTTATACAACTATCGGTGAAGCACTTTCTCTTAACGCTCCTGCTGTGGTTATTTCCAGAAGACCTTGTGCTCTGCTTAAAATGGTTAAGCACAATCCTCCGCTCAAGGTTAACAAGGATAAATGCAAATCCTGTAAAATGTGTATGAAGATAGGCTGTCCTGCAATCAGTATGAAGGACGGCAAGGCGGAAATTGACTTTACACAGTGTCTGGGCTGTAATGTGTGCTCACAGCTTTGTAAATTCGGTGCCATTGAATAAGAAAGGGGAGTGTACATAATGAATAAATCAATTATGATAGTCGGTGTCGGCGGTCAGGGTACTTTGCTTGCAAGCCGTATTTTAGGTAGCGCACTCCTTTCTAAGGGCTATGACGTCAAGGTTTCCGAGGTCCACGGTATGAGTCAGCGCGGAGGCTCGGTTGTTACTTATGTAAAATACGGTGACAAGGTGTATTCACCTGTTATCGGTGAGGGCGAGGCTGATTTGATTCTTGCATTTGAACAGCTGGAGGCAGCAAGATGGCTCCCTTGTCTTAAGCCGGACGGCAAGGTGATTGTTAATACCCAGAAGATTGACCCTATGTCAGTTGTTATAGGTGACAGTCAATACCCCGAGGGTGTTCTTGATGCTGTGAGCGCAGCAGGTGCAACTGTTCATTCTTTGGATGCTCTTCCTCTTGCTGTAGAGGCAGGCTCTTCAAAGGCTGTTAATGTTGTGCTTATTGGCGCAATGGCGAAAAATACTGATATTGACAAAGAGGTTTGGCTTGATGCCGTAAAGGCTTGTGTGCCTGAAAAATTCCTTGAACTTAACCTTAAAGCCTTTGAATTGGGCTATTCAAAATAAAAGAGAAAACTAAGGTAAAAGCACATCGGTAAAAATCGGTGTGCTTTTTTGATAAGTTGGTTTTTTTGTTGCTTTTTTCTTTGACAAAATAGGCTGTATGTACTAAAATAGATTATGTAGTATTATACTCAGTATAGGTATACTATCATCCTGCTAATATAGCAAGTTCTTATCGAAAGGGTGTTTTTTTTGAAAAGCTCAAAAATCCTCTCAATCCTTCTTGCTCTTATTATGATTGTAAGCACAATGTCATGTCTTACAGTTGTTTCAAGTGCGGCAGTTATTGCCAAGGATGGCGAGTATGACGAGGAAACAAACGAAATGGTCGTTACCTATTGGGAGTTAGAGGACGACGGCACATTAACCATTTACAAGGACTGTAATCCCACATGGAGTCCTTACGCTGCACAGATTAAGAAGATTGTTCTGGAGGCCGATGTTACAACAATTCCTAACTCCGGCTTTGTTGGATGTGATTTGGTTACTGAAATCAACTTCACAAGCAGTCTTTCCAAAATTTCAGCTGGTGCGTTCCAGCGCCTTCCCAATTTGCAGACTGTAAGAATTGCATCAGTTGCATCAATCGGCGACTACGCTTTCTATGATTGCGATGCTTTGGTAAGTGTTCAGATTGGCGGCGGTCTCGCTGTCGAAAGCGTTGGTGAAAACGTTTTCAAGGATTGCGACTCCCTGGCATATGTTTGGTTGGGCAACGGTTCACGTGAAATCGGCTATGGTATGTTTGAAAATTGCGTGAATCTCATCACTGCAGAAATCCCTGACAGTATTGTTATAATCGGTGATCACGCTTTTGAGAATTGCCGTTCACTTACTTCTGTTACTATTCCCGACAGCACAGAAAAAGTCGGTGAATATGCATTCTTTGACTGTACATCTGTTCAGTCTGTATCAATCGGTCATAAGGCTGAGGAGATAGGCGAATTTGCTTTTGGTAACAATACAAGCCTTGAAACTGTTGATGTTGCAAGTGCAATGCCTAACATCAGCAAAGGTATGTTCTATGGTTGTTCAAATCTTAAGAGCATAACACTTGCTCAGGGTGTTGAAACAATCGGTAATGTAGCGTTTATGGGTTGTTCATCACTTGAATCCTTTGCAATTCCTGCAACAACTACAATGATCGGTGAGTCAGCATTTGACGGCACAGCGCTCAAAGAAATTAACATTCCCTGGAATGTTTCTGATATCGGCGGCGGTGCTTTCACAAATTGCCGGGAGCTTACTGATATCAATGTTGATGCAAAGAACAGCACATATGCAAGTGTTGACGGTGCTCTTTATGACATAGCACTTGATTTATTAATAAACTGCCCCGCAGGTAAGACAGGTACATATACAATTAACAACGGTACAACTACAATTAACGACGGTGCATTTATCGGTTGCGATAAGCTTGATGTTATCGAAGCACCCGATACAATCACCTATGTTGCAAGTAATGCATTTAACAAGTGCTCTGATTCGCTCGTTATCAAAACAGGTTGTTCAACAGTTCTTGCAGAGTTTGCTGCAAAGCGCGGTATTGAAACAGAGCTTATTCATTCAACAGAAACAAAGTGGATTGAAACAGTGGCTCCCACTTGTACAGCAACAGGTGAAAAGGCAAATGTATGTTCACTTTGTGACTATGTTTTCGTAACAGAAACTGTTGATGCACTTGGTCATGAGTATGATACAGGCGTAGTTACAAAGAAAGCAACCTGTGAAGAAGACGGTGTAGTTACAATTACTTGCACAAGAACAGATTGTGGCGATTCCTACACAGAGGTTCTTCCTGCAACTAACCACAAGTATGATGCAGGCGATATTATTCTTGCTCCCACTTGCGAAGCAGACGGTATCAAGAGATTTACCTGCCTGAACGAGGGCTGCTACAAATACTATGAGATCTCTCTTCCGGCATTGAATCACAGCTACGACGGCGGTGTGGTTACAACAGCTGCAACTTGTACAGAAGACGGTGTTATGACCTACACCTGCACAAGAACAGATTGCGGTGATTCTTACACAGAGGTTATTCCTGCAACAGGTCACAGTTACGATAAAGGCGTTGTTACAACTCCTGCAACCTGCACAGAAGATGGCGTTATGACATTTACTTGTGCAAACTGTGGCGATGCATACACTGAGGTTATTCCTGCAACAGGTCACGACTATACAGAAACAGTTGTTAAACCTGCAACATGTGTTGAAAATGGTAAGAACAAATTCACATGTGCAAACTGTGGAGATTCTTACGAGGTTGCTACAGTAGGTGAGCACCAGCTCTATTCTGCACCTGTTAAGGTTCAGCCCACTTGTACAGAGGATGGTAAAGAGGGTACAATGTGTGCTGTCTGCCATCAGTATGTAGGTGCTGTTAATACAATCCCTGCAACAGGTCACGATTATGAAAACGGTGCTTGCAGTGATTGTGGTGCTAAGGACCCCAATTATAAGGTTGCTCGTCCTGCAACACCTAAGATGAAGCTTGTAAGAAACGAAGTTAAGGGTCTCGCAGTATCATGGTCAAAGGTTGACGGCGCAAAGGCATACAGAGTATATCGTCGCGGTGCCGGTGAAAAATACTGGACATATCTTGGCACAGTAACAAACAACTCTTGTATTGATACAAAGGCTGAAACAGGCAAGTATTGGAGATATACAGTAAGAGCTGTGGGCGAAACAGGTCTTTACAGCGGTTACGAAAACGGTATCTACATCAAGCGTGTTGATACACCTAAGATGAAATCTATTGCTAACACAACCAACGGTATCAAGGTTACCTGGAGTTCTGTAAGCAATGCTAAGGAATACAGAGTTTACCGTCGCGGCGCCGGTGGTTCATGGGTATACCTTGGCGTTACAACAAGCACAAGCTATGTTGACACAGCAGTTAAGAATGCACACGGCAAGTATTACAGATACACTGTAAGAGCTGTTGATGGTTATTACAGCAACTATGAAACAGGTATTTACATTAAACGTGCATAATTAAAGCATCATCCCCTGTGAGGTTAATGCCTTGCAGGGGATTTTTATATTATCACCACGCATATATTTTCATATAATATATTGGTGATGGTATGGTTAAATTTTATTTTAAGCCGCGGTTGAAAAGACCGCCACCCGTAAGGGCAAAAAGATTATTTTTTAAAAGAAATGGTCAGACGTTATTGTTTCGCGCTATCTGTATCATTTTGGTTATTATAATTATTACAGTAATTACGGATATAAAAATGCGACCGATTATAGAAACGGTTGGCGGTAGTGCCTTGAAAAACTCATTGTCAAATGTCCTTGATGGTGCTGTTAATAATATGGTAGATGAGATTGGTGTGCGTTACGAGAATATGGTGGATATTCAAAAAAATGATGAGGGTAAAATCACGGCGATTACACTAAACAGTACATATATCAATGGCTATAAAACCGAGATTTCGGACAGATGCTCAGACAGGTTGGCACAGTTTAATGAAACGACTGTTCCTATACCATTAGGTTCACTTATAGGCGGTTCGTTTTTTAACGGCAAGGGCTTTTGGCTTGATGTTCATGCCACTATTTACGGTTTTGCAGTAACTGATGTTATATCAGAGTTTGAGAGTGCAGGCATAAATCAGACTCGCCACAGAATTTATCTGAATGTTCAGGCTTCTGCACACGCATATATGGGATTGTGTCACCTTAATGAAACTGTTGACGAAACAATTATTCTTGTGGAAACGATTATTGTCGGAGAAGTTCCTCAATCCTATTATACAAGAAATCAATAGATAAAACGGCTGCAAAAAACGATTTGTTTTTTACAGCCGTTTTTGTTTATTCTTTTATAAATCTATCCATAAGTGTGTAGCCCACATCGGTATAATTACCCGTTTTCTTTGCTGTTGCTTCCGTAAAGCTTTCAATTCCGTTGTCTGCTGATTTTGATTTCTGGTAAATCATATAAGGCACAGCATCACCGGCATGGGTCATTGTAACAATGGGTGTTGGGTGGTCAGGCAATACCATTATTTTGTAATCATCGTATTCTTCGAGTGCAGGTAAAATCCTGCCGAGGATTTTTTCGTCAATAATCTCAATGGATTTAACCTTGTTTTCAGGCTCGTTTCTGTGACCGCACTCATCCGGAGCCTCTAAGTGGATATACACAAAGTCTTTTGTTTTTAATTCTTCGACAGCACACTCTGCTTTGCCGTCAAAGTTTGTGTCTATGTAACCTGTTGCGCCTGCTACATCGGGAGAGCCCATTCCTGCACATTTGGCAATGCCCTTAAGTAAATCTACTGCAGAAATAATTGTGCCGTCAACACCGTATTTTGCCTTGAAATCGGGGAGTGCGGGTTTGGTGCCCTCACCCCAGAGCCATATTGAGTTTGCTGGACGTTTGCCCTCTGAAATTCTGCGCTTGTTAACAGGGTGTTCCATAAGAAAGTCGTAGCTTGCCTTCATCATACCTATAAGCTCTTTTGCGTTTTGGCTCTTTGATAAATATTCGCCTATTACCTTGCCTGAAATATCATGCGGAGGTGTAAGGGTTCCCAGGTCGAGTGTACCGTTGTGCCACACAAGGCAATGCCTGTAAGCTACACCGCTGTAAAAAGCAAAAATATCGTTGCCGAAATGCTCCTGTACACTTTTTATGATTTCAGCGGCATCTGCAGTAGAAATATCGCCTGCGCTGTAGTCTACCATTGTTTTGTTTTCGTACTCCGCTTCATCCGAAAGGGTAACAAGGTTGCAGCGGAAGATAATGTCACTGTCAAGCATATTTACACCAATGCTGACTGCCTCAAGGGGTGAACGCCCTGTGTAACATTCTTTTGGGTTATAGCCAAGAACACTCATATTTGCAATATCGCTACCGGGCTTCAGACCGTCACCTACGGTTTTAACAAGACCGATTTCACCATGGCGTGCCAATTTATCCAATAAAGGCTTGTTGGCGAGCTCCATTGGTGTTTTACCGCCAAGCTGAGGTACGGGGTAGTCTGCCATACCATCATATAAAACAACAACATATTTCATAAAAAAACCTCACAAAAAATACTATAAATAATATACACCCAAAACAAATTAGTGTCAACAAATGTACTTGAATTATCCGTAAAAAAGGAGTAATATACAGTTATAACCAAAATTAAAAACAAAGGAGCTTCATTTATGAATTTACCAATAGCTATTCAGCTTTATTCTGTGCGCGACGATATGGAGAAGGATTTTGTCGGTACAATAAAAAAAGTAAAAGAAATGGGTTATCAGGGCGTTGAGTTTGCAGGTCTTTTCGGAAAAAACGGTGCCGAGGTAAAAGAGATTTGTGACGAAATCGGTATTGAAATTGTGTCTGCCCACGTTCCTTACTATGATATGCTTGAAAACCCTGAAGCAACACTTAAGGATTATCAGGATATGGGCTGCAAATATGTAGCAGTGCCTTACCTTACCGAAGAATGTCGTCCCGGTACAGACGGCTGGTCTGCTACTGTTGCAGGTATTGAAAAAATTGCCAAGGTAGCTAAGACAATGGGTATCAAAATCCTCTATCATAACCACGATTTTGAGTTCCTTAAAATCGACGGCAAGTACGCACTTGATATTCTTTATGATACAATTTCTGCAGACCTTCTTGCAACAGAGCTTGATACCTGTTGGGTGACTGTTGGCGGTGAGGAGCCTGCAGCTTATGTAGAAAAGTATTCAGGCAGAGCACCTGTTGTTCACCTCAAGG
>JAZULH010000061.1:0-9711 GCA_045602985.1 Acutalibacteraceae bacterium
TCTTCTATAGTATATGCGCTTTCTGTAATTTTGTTCAGATGCTCTTTTTCATTTGATTTAAAGCATTTTTTTCGAGCCTTGATACCTGCGCCTGTGAAATTCCGATTTCCTGCGCAACTTCCATCTGCGTTTTCCCGAGAAAAAATCTCTTTTCAATAATGTTTCTTTCCCGTTCCTGAAGCCTGGACAGCGCATTTTTAATCGAAATATCCCTTACCCATTCTTCTTCCGATATCGAATTATCTTTTATCTGATCCATAATGTATATTGCGTCTCCTCCTTCCTGATAGATTGGCTCAAACAATGAAACAGGGTCCTGAATTGCTTCAAGAGCGATGATCACTTCTTCTTCGGAAACGCCCATTGCTTTTGAAATATCCGATACCGAAGGATCGCGACTGTTCATTTCTGTGAGTTCATCTCTTACTTTCAGCGCCCGGTATGCTGTATCACGAATAGAGCGGCTGACGCGGATCGAATTATTGTCTCTTAAATAACGCCTGATTTCACCGATGATCATGGGAACACAATATGTGCTTGGGCGTACATTCAAAGTGATATCAAAATTGTCAAGCGCTTTCATAAGGCCAATGCATCCCACCTGGAATAAGTCATCGGGGTTTTCCCCTCGATTGCTGAAGCGCTGTATTACACTTAATACAAGGCGCAGATTTCCTGTTATCAATTCGTTACGGGCGTGCATATCACCGTTTTTTGCAAGCTTGAGTAATTCGGTCTTTTCCTTTTCAGTCAGTACCTTTAATTTTGCGGTATCGATACCGCAAATTTCTACCTTGTTATAATACATCTGAGCACTCCTTTTTCTTATCTAAAAGGAGTATTGCCTGAAATGTAATTTGTAAACAAATATAAAAATTTCCAAATTTTAAATTGCGTTTACTTGACATTTTGTATGTGTATGATATAATAATTATAACAATATTTTTTCAGGAGGAACATCATGAAAAAGGTTTTAAAGGTTATTGGCATTATTGCAGCTATTGCAGCAGCGGCAGCCGCAGTTTATGTTATTATTTCAAAAATCAAGGCTAAAAATGCTCCCCAGGGTTATGATGAGGATAATTATGTATCCTGTTCTTGCCTCGATGAGGATTTCATCAGCGAAACAGTTTCAGAATAAGTTTATATGTTTTTGCCCTGTTGCTTTGTCAACAGGGTTATTTTTTTCATATTTTCACAAAATTCCCCGATAATAATATTAAAAATAAAACGGAGTTGATTTTGTGATTTTTTTGAAAGCATTTTTTGTTGGTGGATTGATTTGTGTAATAGGACAGATTCTTATGGATAAAACAAAATTAACTCCCGGCAGAATTCTTGTTCTTTACGTTGTTGTCGGTGTTGTTTTAGGTGCGTTGGGGTGGTTTGCGCCCTTGCGTGATTTTGCAGGCTCAGGCGCAACGGTACCTCTTTTAGGGTTTGGTGCCACTCTTGCTGAAGGAACAGCCGAAATAATCGACAAGGAAGGTGCAATGGGGATTCTGACAGGACCATTATCCTCGGGTGCAGGGGGAATATCTGCAGCTGTTATTGCAGGACTTGTAATGTCTTGTATAACAAAACCCCGTGCCAAGTGATTAACAGGACATTATGGGGATATTTGTCGGGGTGCTTTTAACATTTTCTTAACAATAATATGCGATAATTTAAGCAGTATTTTTTGGGGTGATTTATTATGGTATGTGTTCTTGTTGTAGAAGACGATATTCAGTTTAACAGAATAATGTGCTCATACCTCAGTAATAACGGTTATAACGTCGTAGGGTGCTTAAGCGCAGATGCAGCACTTGTTGAAATGGAAAAGATGTCTTTTGATATTATAATTTCAGATATTATGATGAAGGATATGGACGGCTTTGCTTTCGCAGAGCAAATTCGCCAGCTTAACAAGAATATTCCTATTTTGTTTTTAACTGCACGCGATGATATGCAGTCAAAGGAACGCGGCTATAAGATCGGCATAGATGATTATATTGTTAAACCTGTTGAGATGAAGGAGCTGGTTTTCAGGATTGGGGCAGTTCTGAGGCGTGCCAATATATCCAACAGGGCACGTATTACAGTTGGTCAGCTTGTGCTTGACTCAACAGAAACAGCCGCCTATTACAATGGGGAGGATTTAAATCTTTCGGTTAAAGAGTTTAATATTCTTTTTAAACTGCTCTCTTATCCCAAGCGCACCTTTACACGCACACAGCTGATGAATGACTTCTGGGGCTATGAAACTGAGAGCTCGCCACGTACTGTGGATGTGTGCATAACAAAACTCAGAAGCAAATTGTCTGTGTGTAGCGATGTGGAAATAGTTACAGTACACGGTCTTGGTTATAAAGCGGTGATACTTGTATGAGAAAAAGAGAGCGTTTTGAACGGGATGAAAGGTTAAGTGTTTTACATAACTTTATATTAGGTTTTGGTGGTACATTTCTTGTAATTTTTTTTAATAGCTACGGTCTGATATTTTTGTATAATAAACTGCTGCAAGAATCTGTAAGTATAGGCTACATAACGGTTTATATTATTTTATATCTTGTTTTCGGATGTCTTGTGTCCAGCATAATTATATATTTTACCCGTATACAGATTTATTCTAAAAAAATACAGCAGATTTGTAAAGCGGCACAGCAGGTTGCACAGGGCGATTTTTCCGTAAGACTTGATGTTATCAAGGGTAAGGTTAATAAAAACGAAATAGACATCCTTAAAGAAGATTTTAATACAATGGTGTCAGAGCTTTCTTCGATTGACGGTCTGCGGGATTCTTTTATTGCGGATGTTTCCCATGAGATTAAAACACCACTTAGTGTTATTCAGGGGTATGCAGAGCTTTTACAGTCCCCGTCTGTAACCAGGGAACAACAAAAAGAATATATCAATAACATATATATTGCCGTAAATAATCTGAAAACTCTCACATCCAACATACTTAAACTCAATAAGCTTGAAAATCAGGTTATATTACAGACTGAGGTTTTCTCCTTGGATGAGCAGATAAGGTGTTGTGTGCTTGGTTTTGAAGAACAGCTTGATGATAAAAAAATCAATGTTGATGTTTCTCTTGAAGAGATCAGGGTCAGAACCGATCCGGGACTTCTGGAGATTATATGGAACAATCTTTTGCTGAACGCCATTAAGTTTAATGACTTTGAAGGAAGTATCGTTGTCAGACTTATGCGTAAGGGTGACGATGTTTGTGTCAGCTTTGCCGACAGTGGTTGCGGAATCAGTAAAACTGAGCAGAAGCGTATTTTTGAAAAGTTTTATCAGTCAGACAATTCAAGGTCACAGGATGGCAATGGCTTAGGCCTGGCACTTGTAAAAAAAGTGTTGGATTTACTTAACGGTGATATTTCAGTTAAAAGTGAGCAGGGTAAGGGTACCGAATTTATTATCAGGATACCCGATATTGCAGTTTAACATTTTTATAACATATTATAAACATTATAAAACATAGAGTGTGTATAATAAAAGCATCTTAATTAAATGAGAGCGAAACGAAATGAAAAATAATAAAAAAACAAAGTTCCTTGATTCCCAATATAACAGGGCTGCTGTTATTGCTCTTGAATTGGCAGGGCTTATTACTATTGTAATACTTGTTTGTGCAGTGTTGCGCGGTGATATTTTGTCAACCTCTCAGGAGCCTACTATGTACGTCCTGCAGAACCAGCAAACCGAGGGAACAAGCTATGTTTACGGAACGGTTTATAACACCAACCCGGGTAACTTTTCGGACAAGGTGTCAGTACCTGCATCGTCAGTTACAATAGCAAACAATGCAGGAATAACAACAGGGGCTGTCGGTACACAAAACGGTTTACCGCAGACACAGAGCAGCCCCATGGCAGACGCTTCAACCTGGAGCACAGCGCAGATACTTTCTAAGGCGAGTGAAGCGATTAATAAAACCAAGGGTTACCGTAATAATCTGAACGTGCATCATAAAGAAGGCTTCAATGCAACTGTTACCGAATGTAGCGGTGGCAGTATAGTGCAAAGTGTAGCAAATATGATGGTTGGTTGGGTTGTTGCCCCTGTTGATGAAACACTTAATTACTCGAATGGTGTTGCTGTTAACAGCGAGGGCGAAACTGTACCGATTCTTTTACCTAAGCGCGGTAGCTTCACCTTGGGACAAAGCGGTGTTTCAAGCGCATCTGCGCGTACATCAGGCAACGAGTATATAATCAATATCGGTATTGTGAAGGAATCTGTGGGTATGACTCAAATTCCTGCCAATAACGCTGCCGCTATAGGATATCTTGATGTATCGTCATTTGACCTCAGCTTTTTGACGGTTGACTCTGCAGATATTACCTATAAAGGGTCAAGCATTGAGCTTCATATAAATTCAGAGGGGTATGTTACCTATGCTGTTTACAGAATTCCTCTTATTATAAAGGGCTCAGGTCACAGCGGCTCAATCAGCGGCTCCGTAACCTTTGAGGGTGAGCAATCAGAACAGTGGACATTAAACTATTAAATTATTTTATTAAAGGGATAGATTGATATGGGTATTAAACAAAAAGCACTTAACATTGCTGTTAAGGAAGCAATTCAGTATGTAAGAAAGGATTATGATACCAATCTTTTTAAACTCATCGAATGGGGTAAAAAGATGGTTAAGGATGATCTCCATTACAGGGTTCTCAACAAGCTTGGAGTACGTCTTTCTGACCCTGATAACAAGTGGGCTGAGTACGTGAAAAAGCTTATTATGGAAACAGACCCCGATGTTATTGTTAAGCTTATACCTCCGTTTGTAAACGCTGTTGTAAAGTCATATGACAGACGTCTTGTTGCAATGAAGGAGCATGACTGTAATATTCCGTGGGCTATACTTATTGACATTACAACTGCTTGTAATCTTAAGTGTACAGGCTGTTGGGCAGCTGAATACGGTAACAAATTGCAGATGTCTTATGACGATTTGAATAAGATTATTACTGAGGGTAAGGCACTTGGTACATATGTTTATCTTTATACAGGCGGTGAACCCCTTGTTCGCAAGGCTGACCTTATAAGACTGTGTAAGGAGAATCCTGATTGTCTTTTCCTTACATTTACAAACGGTACACTTTGTGATGATGCGTTTGCTGACCAGCTCAGGGAGGTTGGCAATATGTTCCTTACCTTCTCAATTGAAGGTAACGAGGAAACTACAGATGCCCGTCGTGGTAAAGGTACATACCAAGCAGTAATAAGCGCAATGGCTCGTCTTAAAGAACGTGGCGTTCCTTTCGGAACATCAATTTGCTATACCAAGTTTAATGCAGATGTTGTTTCATCTGATGAATATGCAGATTTCCTTATTGACTTAGGTGCGGCGTTTGCCTGGTACTTTACATTTGTTCCTGTTGGATGCAGTTCAACACCTGAGCTTATGGCTACTGCTGAACAACGTGAAAAGATGTATGACCAGATCCGTAAGTGGCGCTTTAAAGAGGTTAAGCCTCTTATGACTATTGATTTCTTTAACGATGGTGAATATGTGGGAGGTTGTGTAGCTGCAGGTAAGCAGTATTTCCACATAAGCGCAAACGGCGACTGTGAGCCTTGTGTATTTGCTCACTACTCCAATGTTAATATCAAAGAGCCCGATAAGCACATACTTGATGCTCTCAAGAGTCCCATATTTATGGCATACAGAGCACGTCAGCCATTCTCAGACAATATGCTGCGAGCTTGTCCCGTTATGGATAATCCCGGTGCAATTAAGAAGATGGTTGAGGAATCAGGTGCTCATTCAACTGATTTACAGAGCCCTGAAAGGGTAGAGGACCTTTTTAACAAAACAGTTGATGTTGCACGCCGTTGGAAGGAAAAAGCCGACAGAATGGCAGATGATTACGGTTTTATTCAATGGCGTATACGAAGTGTTGATATTTATAAGGAAAATGAATCTGCCGCACTCAGAGATTTTAAAGAGTTTGAATAATGCTTAACAGTAAATCAATTCCACGTGCAAAGAATCCTGAATCAGTAGGAATCAGCTCCTCGGTTGTCAATGCGATGACCGAGGAGCTGGTGTGCCGTGGAGTGAATGTCCACAGCATGATGATATTGCGTAACGGTCAGGTTGCTATGGAAGGGTGGAGTGCACCGCTTACGCCTGATATGCCGCATATGGTATACTCTGTAAGCAAAAGCGTCCTGGCAACTGCGTATGGCTTTGCTTTGAGTGAGGGTTTGGTTACCCGGGAAACACGGGTATTGGATGTAATCCCTGAAATGCGACCCAAAAGAACAGATACTAACCTTGAAAAGCTTACCATACACCATCTTCTGACAATGACAGCAGGTAAACAAAGCTCTATGAAGGGCGTAAAAAACAAGGATTGGCTTAAGTCCTACGCGGAGTCAAAATGGCTGTTTTCACCCGGTGACGGATGGCGTTATGTAAATGATAATTACTATATTGCTTCTGTTATGCTTGTGCGCCTTGTAGGGGAGTCAATAACGGCATATCTTACACCCAGGTTATTTGAACCATTGGGCATTGACATACCATTCTGGGAAAAATCTGCCGATGGTATTGAGGCAGGCGGATGGGGTCTTATGCTGAAGACGGAGGATATGGCAAAATTCATTCTTTGCTATCACAATGGCGGTATATATAACGGTAAGCAGGTTGTACCCGATTGGTGGGTTAAGGAGGCAACTGCTCTTTACGCCTGCAATAAGGCTGTTGAAAAGCACGCTGACAGTCAGGCGGGTTATGGCTGCGGTTTCTGGCAATGTGCAGGTATGCCTGATACGTACCGTTGTGAGGGTATGTTTTGTCAGTATGCAATTTCATTCAGGCAGTATGATGCTTGCCTTATAATGACATCCGACCACAGCGATTTGCAGGAAACCCTGGATATTATTTGGCAGTATATGCCACAAGTATTTATAGAGCCCGTTGATGCTGAAAGAAGTCAAAGCCTAATATTACCCGATAATTCAGTTGTTAAGTCTTCTGAAAGAAATGTTTTAACAGAAAAAAGCATAAATGGCAAAACATACAGAATCCGCAAATGCAGGTTTGCTGATGCAATCGGTTTCCCTGTCAGTATTTTCCCAATGCCTGTTGTTTTCTTTGATTATAATCCTTGCGGTAATATGAATAATATGTCGTTTGAATTCTCTGAAGACAGGTGCACCTTCTCCTGGATTGAGGATGGAGGTTATGCCAATACTGTTGAACTCGGAATGAGTGGACAGGCATTACCGGGGAATGTTACAATAGGGCAGATGAGTCTTCCTGTGCGTTCTTATGCATATTGGGATGTTGATGGAGCGTTGGTTTTGCACATCAGGGCATTACCGACTGTTGCAGAGCGAATTTTAAGGTTTGAATTTAACGGCAAACGATTAAAAATGACTCCCTCATCAAAACCGGGCACTGACGAAAAAGCGCAAAAAATCGGTGATAAGCTTAAATGTATACTTATTGGGAAATGGTTCCATTGGTGGATAGATTTCCTTGTACCGCGTGTTGGCAGAATATTAAATCCAATCCATAGGGGAAAGCAAAAAAGATAAAAAAATCCCGTTTGTTCAAATATGAGCAAACGGGATTTTTTGCGTATTAACTTATTTTATAACAATATCAGCGTAAATGGGGTAGTGGTCAGAAACAAATCTGCCATCAACACCCTCTGTAACAACTCTGTATGTAAGTGCATCGAATCCGTCATTAATCATAACATAGTCAATAACGTCATCCTTGTGCATATCGGGCTTTGTGTCGTGGTATGTGCAGTAATTCATTGAATCGGGTGCCGCAAATTTTGTGTCACGGAAGTAGCCTGAATCGACAAACTGATTGTAGTTTGTAGAGCCCTGAACAACGTTCATATCGGCGGTGAAAACAACGGGGATGTCTGTGAAAGTTTTTGCTTTGTCAATAATCATTTCAACGCTGTTTTTACGTGCGGAAATACCAACGTGGTCAAAGTGCGTGTTCATATGGACATATTCTTTGCCTGTCTGTTTATCCTTAAGCTTAACCCAGGTGCAAACTCGTCTGCAAGCTGCATCCCAACCGAATGAGGGCTTGTGGGGTGTCTCGGAGAGCCAGAATGTGTCGCTGTCTACAACATCGTATTTGTCTTTAAGGTAAAATACTGCAGAGTATTCACCTTCGTTATCACCGTCGTCTCTGCCAACACCAACGTAAGCGTATTTCTCGCCAACAGTTTCCTTGAGTGTAGCCATCCATTCGGGAGTTGCTTCCTGCACACCGATTGAATCGGCTTCGCTTTCAAGCATTGTCTGTGAAACAATACCGATTCTGTCCTCCCAGGAATCCTTGCCTACATTAGTACAACGAATGTTGAAAGACATAATTCTCATAGCGTTTTCCTCCTTAACCTCGAAGCCCTGAATAACAGATGTATCGGGTCTGCTCTGAATGATTCCGAATATTGATGATATCATTGTAATGAATGACATTATAATTGACATAATGGCGGTTAAACCTGCACTTGTCATATTATCACTCCTTCGTTAAAATTACCCTACAATTATAATACCCTCATCAAAAATAGTCAATAAAAACAATATAAAAACCCCTCACAACAATGGGTTGTGAGGGGAATCCTTTAGTTATGGTTTTTACCAAACTTTCTCTGGAAAATTTTGATGATTTCAACAATGGGAATGATAAGGAATGAAAGACCCAGTGAAATTGCATACGCAGTACCGTCAAGATGAGCAAATCCAAAGAGGTTGGAAAGTACATCAATTTCAACAACTGCAGTTGTAAGAAGGAAGGAACCAATCATAGCACCGTAGAGTGCGATGTTGTGGTGACCCTTGAATACCATTGCAACGGCTGAGCCTCTCTGTGAGCGCATATTGAATGAATGGAAGATTTCACACATTGCCATTGTGAAGAATGCCATTGTCATACCTTCACTGCTGTCAGGTATGTTGCGGAATACAAGGTGACCTGTTTCAAGGAATTCACCGATGTAGAAGGCAACAACAGTAAGAATACTTACGAGTATACCCTGGTATGCGCAGTCAATACCCAGACCGCCTGAGAAAATACCGTCGTTCTTATTACGGGGCTTACGCTTCATAATGTTTTGCTCGGGCTTTTCAAGGCCAAGTGCAAGTGCGGGGATACTGTCTGTTACAAGGTTAATGAACAGAAGGTGAGAGGGGTTAAGGATTGTAAAGCCCATAATTGTTGCAAAGAAGATTGAAATAACCTCTGAAAGGTTAGAGCCGAGAAGGAACTGAATAGCCTTACGGATATTGTCATAAATTCTTCTGCCTTCGCCGACTGCAGAAACGATTGTTGCAAAGTTGTCGTCTGTAAGAACCATATCTGCAACATTCTTTGTAACGTCAGTACCGGTAATACCCATACCAACGCCGATATCGGCACTCTTGATTGAGGGTGCATCGTTAACACCGTCACCTGTCATAGCAGTTACATAGCCTTTATTCTTCCAGGCGTTAACAATTCTTGTTTTGTGTTCAGGCTGAACACGTGCATAAACGAATACATTTTCAACGATTTTTTCAAACTCTTCGTCGGTGTACTTATCAATATCAGCACCCATCATTGCTTGTGAGTCATCCTTGAGAATACCAAGCTCACGTGCAATAGCTTTAGCGGTGTTGATGTGGTCGCCGGTAATCATAATAGGTGTAATACCTGCGCTGCGACACTCAACGATAGCATCCTTAACC
>JAZULH010000062.1:0-24180 GCA_045602985.1 Acutalibacteraceae bacterium
AATTACCAGGCTTATTCCCTGACTTCCCACTCTTTCAAAAAAACTCCAGAAAAGGCTGGAGATAACCTTTCCTTTTCCTGCTGCCACGATGTCACCTCTTTTTACTGTTCCAAAATGCGTTTAACACTATATTCAGGTAAATTCATAGGAAACAGGTCGCAAACCTCACTGAATGAAAGCGTTCTTCCCCTGTTCTCTTCAATAAATCGTCTTAAATCATCATCTGCTTCACTATCCTTGTTTATCACAAAGGACAGCGGATATTTCGCCAGATATTCTGCGCACACGTCATTTTCCTGCAATGAAAAATGAATGATCGGTTTGCCGTATGATATATAGGTTATAATCTTTGAGGGTAAGCTGTTAGAAACGGCATTTCCGATGCTAAGTAAAAAATCTGCTTCCGAAACAGCTTTCCCGAACTCTTCCTTGCTTACGTAACCCCGAACACAGATATTCAGATTTGTATTTGAGCGCAATATGCTTTCGCAGCCCTTGCTGTAAAAATCAATAACACAAGGAAGCTTTCCGATTTTTTCAAAGCTTTCCAACAATTTTTGCGGCGAGCGATAATCAGCATCCAACGTTCCGCCGTACACAAACCTGTATTCCTCGGGTTTTTCATACCCGTTTTCAGTTTCACAAGCCTTACAAAGAATCGGTAAATCTGTAAGCTGAAGCCTTGACTTATACCGTTGGTGCTCCTTTAACCAACAAGCCTCGTGTGATTTGTGAACCATAATCAAATCTGCCGATTTGTAAATCCTTCTTAACAATCGCCTATATGAATTAACAATATAACCGCTGTATTTTGAGCTGCCAAGAATTCCGTCTGCAACGGAATCAAGCTCATAAATCACAAATTTAAGTCCGTTAAGCTGTTTTTTCAGGCGATATGCGCTCACTACTGCTTCAACGGGGAAATAAACACTCACCACTTTATCAAAGGGTGTTGTGTCATATAATTTTCTTGCTGTATTCACAGCTGTTGTCACAGCTGCATCGTTTATTTTCGGTCCTCTTGTATGCAACAAAACATCCTTAAGCAGGTTAAAGCTCTTACCCAAAAAGCCTGTTGCAACCTTTTTTTCTTCCGAAGTATTTAAAACAGAAAAAACATTTTCCGAAGCGTAACCTTTCTTCTCAGAATCAAAGCTGATAACAAAAACCCGTGCACCCTGTTTTTCCATCTCTTTAACAAGTGCCTCGGCACAAATGCCGTTAGCAGAAACTCCGTAGCCTGATGTAAAAACAAGAATATACTGATTCTTATCCATTTTATTTGCTCACCTTACTCTTCAAAGACGTTACAAACCGCTTGGCTCCAAGCTTTAAAAGTTTTTTCCAAGTAATTGCACGAACGTCATAGCTTATTCGCGCCTGTTGTGTTGATGGTAAATTCTCTTCGGATTTACTGTGCAAATCATAAACATACAAACCGACTCCCTCCTCAGGGAGAGCACAGTTATACTCCTGAGGACGATACTTCAGCTTCCATTGAGTTAAAAGCTTATACGGATACGGTTTTGATGATACAAGAACATCGGCACCGTCAAAGGACTTTTTAGTACCGTATAAATCAAGCACCACACCTTTATTTTCAAAGCCTGTTACAACAAAATCTTTTCGTTCCATAAAAATATCGTACTTAACTGCATTTTCAACCTCAGGAAGACGGTATTCCATCGGCGCGGATGCCATTGATACCTGATAATCGCAATTAGCAAAAGCATTATGCTCGCCTGACTCAGAATGATTTGTTGATAAGGAATGATGTGGGTAAACATAATACAAATCCTTTTCAACAATGTACGCCATATAGTATTTCATCCATGATTTGCTGTCCCAGGCGAGAATATAGTCAGGCATATCATCGCAAAGCTCTTTGTTATTCTCAAAGACACTCTTTTCGTTGTTGTTATACCATTCTCTGAACCCTTGCCACATTGAAGCCGTCCAGCATTGTCCCCACGACTGTGCAAACTGCATCAGGTAAGCATCGTAGCCGTTAAAATCAGGCTCAAAGAAGTGACCTGCATTGACATTAAAAAAGTGCTTGTACAAAGAAATTCCGCCGATTTTGCTGTTAGTTCCGTAAAAATCCACGCATTGTCTGACATAGCTGTAAAATCCTTTTGATACAGTTATATCATCCTCCAGAATAACAACAGCGTTATACTCTTTTGTAAGATCTCCGCAACTGATTATGTGCTGTCTTAACCCCTGTCTTTCCGGGAAAGCACGCACTGCCTTTTGACCGTTTTGCCAAGCAAAATTATCGGCAACCTTTTTGACCTCGGCCTGTCTTTGTCCTTTATCTATACTTATCAATAAATCTACAGTGTTATTTTCAAAATCTGCTTCAGCAATAGAATTAAGCAGACGCAGCATACCCTCCGGACGATTATAGCCTACTGCAATTATACATATATCAGCTTTCTTTTTTTCGCAAGCCATATATTAACTCCTCATTATGTATTAAATAAATCCATCTGTAGAAGAAAACTTTTCTCCGTTATTTTTAATCCAGGCAATATCCTTATCCCACCAGCGAAGCTCTGACAGTTTTTTTCTCTCCTCTTCCGTGAAACGATATTTTATTGTTTTGGCAGGAACTCCGCCTACAACTGCGTAGGGGGCAACATCCTTTGTTACAACTGCACCTGCAGCAATTATTGCACCATCGCCGATACTGACTCCTGCAAGGATTGTAACGCCGTGACCTATCCATACATCATTACCTATCACAACATCATATTTCCCCTCGGCATATCTGATTTCATCAAACCGATTTTGCTCACAAAAGCTCAGCCCCACACAGCATTTTTTGCTGTAAAACGCAGGATGGGTTGAAACAAAGCCTTCGGAAGGGTGAAATCCGTTTACCACGACTACCCGTTCCGAAATCGATGTAAATTTTCCTACCCTGCCGCGGATCTCTGAATTTTTACCTATATATGAACCAAAGCCCAAGTGACCTTTAAAAGTGGAGTTTTCGCCGATATAATTATTTCCTTCAAAAAAAGAGCCTGCAGCAACATTACTGCCCTTTTTCAATATGACCTTTTTTTTATGGTTTTTTACACGTATCAAAAGCATTTTCAGTTGTGTTTTCATAAGCCTACTCCTCCGGATGTTTACGGTAATAGCTACGCTTTATGGGTTTTTTCCGTCTTAAAATTGCCACGCTGAATCCCAGCATAAGGTATAAGAACGGCTCCAAAACATAACTGCTTGAAAGTGTTAATTTTACAAACACAAGACAAAACATCATCAAAAGGAATCTGAACTGCTTGGTTCCTCTGGTTTTAATTAATGCCGCCACCGGCAAGCCTACTATCACCAGCATTACCAAAGTACCCAAAACAACTCCGAAATGGCACCATAGCTCTATCCAGATATTGTGAACATAGAAGCCTAACAGATATCTGTCACCCATAAAGCCATATCCTCTTACGGGGTTTCTGATAATTGCCTCTACGGCGCTGTTTATCAGATGCTCACGGCCCTTACTCTCTAACACATTACCTGCAAGAATAAAATCAAAAACTCTTGTACTGAAGCCTATTCCTTCAAAAATACCGGAAATCGCAGAAATTATTCTTACAAATATGCTTTTATCTAAAACTATTGCAAAAATTACAGCTGTTGCCACAATAAATAACGCAAATTTCTTGATATTACGTGTTCTCATAACATCCGAGAAAATTAAAGCGATAAAATAAACTAAAATACATATTATAGGACCGCGTGTACCGAACATAAATACAATTATGGTGGAAAACAAAGCTATCAGCTTATAAATAATTTGTTTTTTTCTGCTTGCATAATAAACCAGGTACATTATGCTGGGTAACATTCTGTAAGCTGCATCCATATCGTCTTTTTCAAGTGTCCTGCCGGAATTAATAAGGTACACCCTGAACACAAACATACCCACAACACTGAATAGTGAGCACCAGAACAAATCGTTTTCGCTGTCCTCAAGTGAAAATGATACACCGATAAAATACATGGGTACGGCAGCAACAAGTATAGTCCACCACTCATCCTGTACATAACCAACCGTACTCGGATAAAAAATCATTGAAAACAAAACTACAAGCACGACTCCCACATATACCGCCAGATCTCCTCCGCGGATATGCCTCAAAAACCATGGCAAGCAAGCCATAGCTGTGATAATTATGCTCATAGGTACAAACAGCTCTGCCAAAAAGTTGACATACGGAAGTCTCTGTATGACAACCTTCACAAGGGGCATAACCGTATACTGTGTCCACAATATGGCAACTAATATCCTGTAAGCTATTGAATTGTATGGTTGTTTCATCTGCAATGAATTTGAAGCACCCATCAATTACTCTCCTGTTTCTAATCTTTCAAAAAATCAATAATCCGTTTGGATTGTGTTATTTTATCTTTGTTTCGGTAAACGAAGCCTTGTGCCTTACTGCCTGCGGTCTGACGCTGCTGCTCTGTCATATCCAGAAGCTTACCGAACGTATCGCGCAGAGCTTCGGCAGAATCATCACAGGGATAAAAAATATAATCATCATACTCCTGCGGAATACCGTCAAGCTTATATGCCACAACAGGCACGCCCGATGAAAGGTATTCAAGATTCTTTGAAGGAAAGCTGTATTTTGTAAACTCCTCGTTATTCTGCCGGGGATTAACAAGAAGTGTTGCCTGCCTCTGCAGGGCGAGAGCCTTTTTCCTGTCTACTCTGCCCATAAAGATAATTCTGTTATCCTCCTGCTGCCTTCTGGTAATAAGCTCTTCTGCGTCACCTGAGCCACAGAGAATAAGATTGACTGTATCGTCCCGAAGCATGGAAAAAGCATCAAGCAATGTAGGTATTCCGAACTTTTTATTAAGAAGACCTGTATAAAGAATGTACCTGCCGTGTTCGTGGGTTATGGGAGAGATATCCGAGCTGTCAAGGGTTGTGGCAACACCCTCCATAACCATATACGGCACCTTTATGCCAAGGTACTGTGCCATCTGCTCTGTCAACAAAATATATTTGTCTGCCACATTATAGAGCTTTTGGCATTTCCTTGTTTCGTAGTCGTGATAAAGCTTTTTAAAGCCTGTTAAGGTATTGGTGGTTGAATACTCGGGTATGTCTGCAATAAGACAGGCAACCTTAACCTGAGGGTTAATTTTTTTAGCATATTCAGCAAGGCGGAAAAACATTGATGTGGCTGTGTAGCACAACAGCACCTTTTGTTTGTCCGTGTTTTCCCTTGCCCATTTTCTGATGTGTTTTTTAAAGTAAAAGGTATTTACAAAACGCTTTATACCGAAAATGTTACAGCAATGAACATTAATATCGTCGCATTGGTATTTATCTGTGTGGCTGAAGGTAAAGCCCTCAATAAAACTGTCTGTATAACCCTTGGGGTAAGCATCAACCGGGAGATAGTTCACGATTTTGATTTTACCGATTTTGTTTTCTTCAAAACCATCTATGATATTCCATTGCAATGCGTTTGCCGCATCCTGCAAGCCTGTTTTCATTTTGCTTTTGATTTCCTGCTCCTTTTCACGGGGAAAGAGCCTGCCTAAAAACAAAACATCAAGACTCATAAACAAACCTCCCTTTCCCTCAAAATCAGGTCAGAATCAAACGCAGACTTCCTCGCCCGCTTTCTCCTGTTGCTTAAGCTCCTTGTTGTACGCAACATTGTTGGGTACAAATGTAGGAACAAGCTCCTTGATAACCTCTACAATTTCCACAGGCTCTGCTGTTTCAATTATTTCCTTAACCTCTGCCAGACGCTTAAAGAGGTGGTCGCTGTCAAAGCTCATAGGTCTTGCAACGTAAATCAGGTCGTTCTGTGTTTTCTGAATACCCTCCTCGCTGATAAGAAGCTCCTCATACAGCTTTTCGCCTTCACGCAGACCTGTATATTTAATTTCAATATCCTCACCGGGGATGTGACCCGAAAGTCGGATAAGGTTCTCTGCAAGCTCGCGGATTTTAACGGGTGAACCCATATCAAGAATAAATATCTCGCCGCCCTGTGCATAAGCACCTGCCTGAAGAACAAGTGAAACTGCCTCAGGTATAAGCATAAAGTAGCGGATAATATCGGGGTGTGTAACGGTAACGGGACCGCCATTTTCAATCTGCTCCTTGAACAAGGGAATTACACTTCCGTTTGAGCCCAGAACATTGCCGAAGCGAACCGCAACAAAATCTGTTTCTGAAATCTTGTTGAAGGACTGCACAATCATTTCGCAGATACGCTTGGTTGCACCCATAACATTTGTGGGATTAACCGCCTTATCGGTGGAAATCATAACAAAACGCTTAACGCCGTATTTGTCTGCAGTTTTTGCAAGATTGTATGTGCCGAAAACATTGTTTTTGACAGCCTCCTTAGGGCTGTCCTCCATAAGGGGAACGTGCTTATGTGCCGCCGCGTGGTAAACAAAACTGGGCTTGTACTCCTCAAAAATTTCGCAAAGTCGTTTTTCGTCCCTGATGGAGCCGATAAGCACCTTAAGGTCTACCTCAGGGTAAGCTCTGCGAATCTCCTGCTGGATTTCATAAGCGCCGTTTTCTGCAATATCAAAAATGATAATTCTTTTGGCAACACCGCTTTTGGCTACCTGGCGTACAAGCTCACTGCCTATGGAGCCGCCACCGCCGGAAATAAATACGGTGTGACCGCGCAGTAAATCAAACACCTTTGTAAGGTCCGGCTTTATTTGCTCACGTCCCAGAAGGTCGGTATAGTCAACCTTACGGAGCTTTGATGTTATATCACCTGATGTTGCATTAACATCGGTAATATTCGGCAGAGTTTTCAGTGAACAGCCTGTTCTGTTGCATATCTCAAGAATCTCTTTACGGCTTTTTTCGCTTGCGGAGGGAACTGCAAAAAATATTTCATCAATCGCGTGCTCCTCGGCAACCCTTATAATATCATCTCTGTCGCCGTAAACCTTTATGCCGTCAAGGTATTCGTTGTGCTTATTTTTATTGTCATCAATAAGCGCCACAACCTTATAACGTGCACTGTTTTTTCTGCCGCGCAACTCCTCAATAAGACGGCGCGCCGCGTTGCCTGCACCGATAATCATTACCCTTTTTCTGCGGGCGCCGTTTTTACTCTCCCCAAGAACACGCAGTGACCAGAAACGGTAAAGACCGAAAACAGATGCTCGTGCAATGAACATTATCAGCAGTTCAATAATTGCATAAAGAGCAACCCATGTAAGGAAGCCGCGTCGTGAATAATTTTCAGGAATATAAATGAACGGGCAAAGTGCAGTAGCAATTGTTTTTGCAATAGCGAATGCACCTACGAGGCAGGCATAATCCCACGCTACAAAGTACTGCCACATTCTGTTATAGATTTTGCGTACCAGAAAAACTACACCGGTAACCACAACATCAATAATTAAAAATGCCCACAGCCAATCGTTAAACCAGTTATGAAATCTGATTGGTGCATCAAATTTTA
The DNA here is from genome assembly GCA_045602985.1 of Acutalibacteraceae bacterium. Taxonomy (GTDB): domain Bacteria; phylum Bacillota; class Clostridia; order Oscillospirales; family Acutalibacteraceae; genus DTU089. The sequence continues at coordinate 7,482 of JAZULH010000062.1, forward strand.
ATGTAGCGGCAATAAATACAGCAATAGCCATAGCAACTATGTCTGCAGCAAAAAGGAAAAGTTTAAAGTGCTTTTTTACAATGTTACCAAGATTAAGTAATAAGCTCAAGAAATCACCTGCTCCTGTTCTTCCCTTAAATTGGGCATAATTTTAGAATTATACATAGTGAATTTTACCACACACCTTGTCAAAAAGCAATATAAAATACTTGAAAAAAATACATTATAATGTTTTATTTACAATATATTCAAAAAAAGCAATTTACACACAGATTTTGCACCATTGACAACACCCCTGCGCCATATTAAAATAACCGTAGAGGTGATACCTGTGACAGATTGGATGAGCAAAATTCCATCGGATTATTTAATATCCGAAATAAACCTACCCGGCACCCACGACAGCTGCGCACAATATGTAAAATGTCCCTATTTTTCCAAATGCCAGAATATGAGTGTTTACGAACAGCTGCACATCGGTATACGTTTTATTGACCTGCGTGTTGAAAGGGTGGATGACAGGCTCAGGCTTGTTCACGGAATTGCCAAATGCTACCGCGATGCCCGTCACAAGGAGGGCTTATACCTTGACCGCATTTTACGAGATTGCTTTACCTTCCTGAAAAATAATCCCTCCGAAACCATTATTATCTCCCTGAAAAGGGACAACGGCGGCACATCGGAAGAGGCTTTTGACACATTTTTTAATGAATATCTGCATACCGATGACCCCTGGTACCTGGAAAACCGCGTTCCCACCCTTGGAGAGGTACGGGGAAAAGCAGTTCTTTTTAACCGCTGTGCCGTAGAATGGGAAAATAACCGCTGTGCATACACAGACTACAACACAGGTCTTAATTTTTCGGGCTTTCCCGACCAGTCAAGGTCTGATGCAAGGGGCTTTATTGTGTCACAGATTACACGCCGTGATGCAACAACAGGATATAAATATTTTCAGCAGGATATGTACAAGCTCTCACCGCGCAAAAAGTGGCAGCAGGGCATACTCCCCACATTAGAAAATCCCTTGAGGGAGCAGGGAATTGCCGTTAACTTTTTTTCCGCCGCCAATGTAACTCACAGCCCCAAAAGAACAGCCCGTTACATATACAAGCAATTTGAAAAAACAAAAATCCAACCGATGAAAAAATACGGTTGGATAGTGTTGGACTTTCCCACAGAAAAAATCTGCAGGAAAATTATTTTAAGTAATTTTTAATTAAGACTTACTCTGCCGAAGAGCTTTTCCACCTCGCTCCAAAGGGCAAGCTGTTCCTCTTTGGTCATAGGCATATCACCGTCAAGGATTTCCTTGGCGGTTTTTTGTGCCTCGTAAAGTATGCGGGTGTCCGTCATAAGGTTTGCAACACGCATATCAGGCAAGCCGTGCTGACGGGACCCGAAAAAGTCACCGGGACCGCGCAGTTCCAGGTCTTTACGGGCAATTTCAAAGCCGTCTGTGGTACGGCACATAATGTCAAAACGCTCCTTTGCCTCATCATTCTGTGCATCGGATAAAAGCACGCAGGTGCTTTCCTGTGTACCCCTGCCGATTCTGCCCCTTAGCTGGTGAAGCTGGGACAGACCGAATCGCTCTGCATTCTCTATAACCATAACGGTTGCGTTAGGTACATCCACACCGACCTCTATAACAACGGTTGAAACAAGCAAATCAATTTCACCGCTGTAAAAGCGGTTCATTACCGCCTCCTTCTCCTTGGGCTTCATCTGTCCGTGGAGAAGACCCAATGTACAATCGGTAAAATGGGTGCTTTTAAGGTAATCATAGTACTCAGTAGCGGGAACCAAGTCAGAATCGTTGTCATCAACAAGGGGACATACAATGTAGCATTGACGCCCCTGCTTTATGTTTTTGTGAAGGAAATTGTATATCCTTTGGTGAAACCCTGTGGGCACACAAAAGGTTTTTATGGGCTGACGTCCCTTGGGCAACTCATCCAGAACGGAAATATCAAGGTCCCCGTAAATCATCATAGCAAGTGTACGGGGAATCGGAGTTGCGGACATAACAAGGGTATGGGGGTTATTACCCTTTTGCGACAATGAATTACGCTGGTTAACGCCAAATCGGTGCTGCTCGTCTGTTATAACAAGACCCAGGTTGCAGAACTCCACATCGTTCTGAATAATAGCGTGGGTACCCACCACAATGTGGCAGGAGCCGTCCGTCAGAGACTCCCTTACAGCCCTCTTATTTTTAGCACTTACAGACCCTGTGAGAAGATGTATTTTTACATCCTCACCGAAAAAGCCCTGCAGGGTTTTATAATGCTGTGCTGCTAGCACCTCCGTGGGTGCCATAAGTGCCGCCTGAAAGCCGTTTCTGACTGCATTGTACATAATGGCGGCGGCAACCGCAGTTTTACCCGAGCCTACATCGCCCTGAAGCAGTCTGTTCATAGGCTTTTCCCGTGACATATCGCTGACTGACTCCTGTACGGCACGCTTTTGTGCCCCTGTAGGTTCAAAGGGCAAGGACTTATAAAAATCCTCGGTATAATCCTTTAAAACAGGCTGTGCTTTTCTTTTACCACCGGATGCACGCTCACTTAAAAGACCCAATTGCAGCAGTAGCAATTCCTCAAAAATAAGGCGGCGCTTGGCAAGGGCAAGCTCCTTTTCATCCTTCGGAAAATGAACTGTATTTATTGCATCCTCAAAGGACATAAGACGGTAGCGCTCCAGAACAGGTGCAGGTATAAAATCCTGCAGATTTCCCTTAATTTCACGCAAAGCACCCTCGGTAATTTTTTCCACAACCTTGCTGGAAAGGGAGGAGGTTGCCCTGTAAACAGGACGGATTCTCTGCTTCTCGGGAGATTTTTCAAAGCGTGGGGAAAGCATGGTTTTACCGCCGTACTTATCCGCCGTAACCTTGCCGAAAAACAGGTATTCCTCATCTTCAACAAGCTGATCCTTGACATACTTGTTGTTAAAAAATGTAATGTGCATATAGTCGGTGCCGTCAGAGATGGCAGTTTTTACAAGTATTCTGCCGCCGTTTATGCGGACCACCCTGGGATTTTCCGCAACACAGGCTTTTATGCAAACATTTTCATTAAGGGGAACATCCCTTATGGTGGAAACATTGTTCCAATCCTCATATGCCCTCGGATAATTGCGCAAAAGGTCGGAAATACTGAAAATATTTTGTTTTGCAAAGGTTTTTGCCCTTGTTTCTCCAACACCCTTAAGAAATTGAATCCTTGTATCAAGCTGTACCATCTTTTCACCGCCTTTACGTTAAATCTTGAAATTTTTATAAGAAAAACAGGCTTATAGCCAAAGCAATATGCAACAGGATAATTAATGGCAAGCCTATCATAAATTTTTTGTGTAATGTTTTGTGACGGATTATTTTCATAACAATATATTCCGCCAAAGCACCTCCGAGAAGTGCAAATAAAATAAGCATTGCCTCGCTTACCCGCTGTCCCCCTTTACGGGCAGAGCGTTTGTCCGCCAGGGTAATAACAGCAGTTACAAGGGAAATTACAATAAGGTATACACCTATATATTTTTCCAAAAAACCACCACAATTCAAGAACAAATGTTCATTGTTATGATACCATACCGTTACAAAAAAAGCAAGTCGGAAATTGTCGACTGACAACTTATGGTGGTTTTCTTACCTTTAACTTTACTAAAATAAACGCGAAGCCTTACCTCCCGGACCGTGGGAAGGTAAAGCCTCGCGTTACTTTAATTTTAGCGAAAACATTATAATCATCGCGCAGCGTTCCTTAATCTGCTACTTACCGGTTACAATTATTCCATAGGTCAAGTAAGCTGAGTCAAGCAATTCGCTTTTTAATAATTGTGGTATTTTTGATGAAGTGAACTAAGTCAAGCAATCCGCTTTCTAATAATTGTGGTATTTTTGATGCAGAACGCAGTTTTAGAGAGCACCGCTGTATCAAGATACAGCAAGCGAGCTAAATCAAGTAATTCGCAATTTTCTTTTTGATGAAGTGCGCCGACTTAGTGAACGCAGGCGTATCAGGATACGTCAAGTGAACTAAGTCAAGCAATTCGCAAAAAGACCACAATTATTCGGTTACTACGCCTTTTTTTAAGATAATATTTGCATAAAGAGCCATTTCAGATGTTGCAATAATTGCGTAAGCCTCTTTTGCACGGTCATAGAATGCAAAGCGTTCAATCTGTGACATCTGAGTTTCACCGTTGTTTTTGTTGACAATATCCTGATACTCTGCCCAGATTGTGGGTGTGGGATCTCCCTTTGTTGTAGCCATAAGCATAACAGGGCTTTCAACATAGGTATCAAGGGGCATAAGCTTGAGAATAGCATCAAGAAGCTCGGGCACATTGTGTCCGTCGCAACGGATAAGGCGCTGTGCATTTGATGCAGCAGGGAAATTACCGTCACCGATTACAATCTCATCGCCGTGACCCATTTCATCAAGAATTTTAAGAAGCTCAGGTGAAATAATGTTTGGAATTCCTTTTAACATAGTAAAACCTCCGAAAAGAAAAAGATTTATTTTTTAAGTTGCCTTATATCCTCACCGACAAAGGTGATTACCTCAAATGAACCCAGGCGTGACACCACGCGCTGACCATAGCGTTCCTCAAGCTCATCCACCGAAAGGTTAGATATTATAATCATAGCTTTTCCGGAAAGTATGGCATTATTTATCAGCTCGTTGACTGCCGCCTGTGAAAAGGCTGTAGAAAACTCCGCACCTAAATCATCAATGATAATAAGGTCGTTGTTGAAAACCTCTTCCTCTATGCTTTCGTTGCTCCTGCCGAAGCGCTCCTTCTCCATCTGCTTGATAAGACTGCCTGCAGACGAGTAATAAACGCTGAAGCCCCTTTGAGTAACACGGTTAAGCACCGCAAGGGCAAGGTGTGTTTTACCAAGACCCGTACCGCCGCTAAAAAAGAAGCTGCCACTGCGGGGGGTAAAGTTTTCGGCATAGTCCTTGAGCATAGCAAGGCACCCACCCATATAATCACGGGGGGAATAGCCTAAATAACTGTCCTTGATATCGCTGTAATATTTTACATCGAAGGTCTGAAAGGTTGAGCTTGCAAGCATTGGACTGCAAGCCAGCTCACCGACAGAAAGCTGTTGGAGAAGTGACAGATGACATTCACACAGCTTGCCGTTGAGTATGCCGGAATCCTTACACAATTTGCAGGAATACGGAATATCCAGATAATCCTCAGGGTAGCCGGATGCCTTTATAAGCTCCTTGCGTGCCTGCTGAGCCTCAAGATTGCGTCGGGCAACCACGGAAACATCAACATCCTTGCCGTTTGCACCCACACTCCTGATAACCTCGAGTGCGGCATTTTTCATCTCGTTTTCAATATCAAGCAGCTCGGGATTTTTGGCAATAAACTCTTTACGGCGCATATCTGCAAGTCGCTCTGCCTGCTGACGTCTGTTTTTAAGCTCCGCTTCTGCACGTTGGTAAATAATTTCAGAAAATTTCAACCCTTATCCTCCCCTTCTGCATATCTTTTTGCCCAATCAAGGACACTGTTTTTACCTACTTTATCGGTAGTATAAGATTTTTTAACTTCCTTAGGAAGTGCTTTCTTTTGCTTTTCCTGAACCTCTTCAGGCGTTTTTATGCCTGCATTAGCCCATTTTTTAAGCAATTTGTTAGCATCGGAAAGCGTTTTATTGCTCTGCTCAAGAGCGGTACATATAAGACTGACCGAGCAGTCCCAATTGACTGCCCAATCGCGCAAAAATTTGGCAACGCGCGGTGTGGGAGCCTGAGCATCAAGCCCTGCCGCGTCCTTGATTTCAAGGTATGTCTGCTTAATCTTCTCCAGAGCCAGCAGCTCCTTTTCCACAAGGTCCAGGTTATCAATACCCCTTTTTGCCCAATCCTCTGCCCTTGCCTTGATAGCGGCAGACGATGTCTTACCCTCACACTTCTGATGCTGTAAAAGTGTTATTATAACCTCGGGCGGAAACCCGTAATGGTCATATACCATAAGTATAATCGCCTGTGTGTCATACCCGAATGTACCCAGAATCTGCTGAGCCTCGTTATAAACTATTGTAAGCTCAGGCTCTTCCTTAAGCCTGAGGGCAATCTCACGAGGAGTCGGTTTTTTAACAGGCAACGACCTTACAGGAGTGGGTGATGCTTTTACCTGCACCTCTTCCTGAACAACACATGGGCTTTTGGCATTCAGAACCGCGTTTTTGCTTATCTCATCTGCAGTACTGCCATCAATACGGATAACACCGTGGCTGTGCCAGTACTCAATACAGTCGGTAACATCGCTCTCCGACAAGCCTGTACACATAGAAATCTGCGAGGCATCAGACACCCCGTCAGGGTTGCGCAGAATAAAAAGCAAAACCTTAAAGCTTGCTACCGGAGCAAGCTTTAAGTGTTTATCTATAATATCTGTGGGAACGGCAACTGCGCCGTTTATATAATCACAATTTAATTTTATCATATTATTCCGGGAATTTTGCAAGAACGCCTACGGACTTGCCGTTTACATACTGCGCAATTCCTATCATATCAATATTTTTGGAAAGTGTACGTCCTGCAATAAGGTAACCGCCCTTGGGTGACAGACAGATATCGTTTGCGCTTTCATCGGCAGTACCACCGAAGGAGCGTGCCCAGGTAAGATCTCCCCTTTTGTCGAAGGATGCAATAACTATATCGTCACCGCCACGTGTTGTAATACCCTTAAGGTCACGTGTTGAAGAGTTTGAGCAGCCTGTTGCAACAAAGGTTCCGTCCTCTTTTTCAACAACTGCCACAAGGTTATCGTCATACTGACCTCTGAAGGGTCTTGCAAATGCGATATCAAGAGAATCCTTGAATTTAATAATGTAGGCATCATATCCGCCTCGGGAAGCAAGCTCGCCTGTAAACATACTGTTTTCGGAGCTCTTATCCGCAGAGTTTGACCTGCCCACAACAGCTACACCGCCGTCTGCACAAGCACAGATGCCTGTAAAGGCTTCGTTACCTGAGCCTTTAATTTCTGCTATACCGATATATTTACCGTCAGCGGAGAATTTACATACACCGCTGTCTGTTAAGCCTGCGCCGGGGAAAAGCACACCGGAGGCAAAATTACCTACTGCAAAGATATTGCCCTGATTATTGACTGCAACATCCTTGAAGTTGTCGTTATTACCGCCCACAATGTTCTTCCACACAACATTACCCTGGCTGTCATATTTTACAATAGCAGCCGCTGATTGGTGAGCCGGTTTGTTAAAGCCTGCTGCATCCTTATCGTTATTACCTACGGAGCCGACACACACTACACCACCGTCGGGGGTAAGTGCTCCCCTGTTGAATACGTCAACGGTAGAAGTACCGAAAATCTTGTGCCAGATTTCGTTACCGTTTTTATCAAATTTATAAACAACACCGTCGTAATAGCCGAGGCCCTTTACTCCGCCGATATCCTTACCGTAGCCGATTGCGTAGAAGGTGCCGTCCTCACAAGCAATAACATCAACAATAGTTGTCAGACCTCTGTTACTGCCCACAGCTTTACGCCATTTAATGTTGCCCTTATCATCATATTTTGAAAGCACTGTATAAGGAGTCTGGTAGCCTGTTGCCTTGAACTCCTCCATATCGCCGTCCTTGGAGTTTGTAACATTTGCAACTATGTAGTCGCCATTCTTGAACGCACTTACTGAGGAGAAATAGTCTGCCTGTGTACCGCCCTGTGATGCCTTCCACTCAATTTCCGCAGGGTCAACGGTAACGGGGTTGCTTGTAAGCTCAACGATTGTTGTAAAAACATTACCCTGATTATCAACAGCGGTATTACCCTTACCGTCGGTAACAGGCACAGCAACCGTACCCATAACAATATTACCTGTCTGCTGGTTAGGATCCTGTACGGCATTTATCTGAGTTGTAACGGTATTACCGTTTTTATCGGTAACCTTTTCACCCTCTTTGTCGGTAACAACAACAGGGATTGTAACCTCAACCTCTTTGTAAACGACCTTAGTAACTGTTTCACCGTTTGCATCGGTAACTGTCTTGCCGTCTGCATCGGTAACATTAACAATCTGTGTTTCAGGTTCAATTGTAACGGGAACACCGTCTGCATCTGTTACGGCAATGCCGTCCTGATTTGTCACAACAACAATTTTTGTATCTGTGGTGCTGACAGTTTCCTTTCTTTCGGGCTTTTTGTTTTTAAGTGCAACTGCGAGAACAACAGCTATAACAACTATTGCAACTATTGCCACAGCAATAACTGCGACTTTTTTTGCCTTGGGGTTAAGGGGCTTTTTAGCCTTTGGTGCTGCAGGTGCAGGCTTGCCCTGTGCTTTCTGCTCCTTTTTAGCTGCATTTTTTTCTGCCATTTCCTTACGGGCAGCAGCAACTGCAGGCGGAACTGTGTTACCTGCCTTTTTGGGTGCACCCTTTTTGCCATCAACCATAGGTGGCGGTGCAGGTTTTTTGAACGCCTCGTTACTGTTCGGGATTTTCTTGTTTTCGTCCATTATAAGGAACCTCCGTTAAAGGATTAAATTTCATTCACATCTTCTCATATATGAGCATACATACTCATTCTATTAAATATTATCACATACTTCCGCATTTTTCAATTGTTAAAACATAACAATAATAAATTCATTACATATTACATAAAAAACAAGGGTGGTTATTATATAATATCAATAATTTTTGCATTTTACTCAAAAAAATCATTGAAAAGGCGAAAAATATGTGCTAAAATAACAAACTATAGTAGCCCAATTGTCTTTAACAGACTTGACTTACGCTGTTAATGGCAGATACTGCCTTATTACATAATAATCCGCAATGCTCCACAGCATTGTTCAGGGAGGAATTTTTTTGAAAGCATACTCTAAAGAAAACATCCGCAACGTCGTAATTGCGGGCCACGGCGGCAGAGGTAAAACTACCCTTGCTGAAGCTATGCTTTATCTTTCCGGTGCATCTGACAGACTCGGTAAGGTTGCAGACGGCAATACGGTAATGGACTTTGACGCCGAAGAAAAAAAGAGAAAGGTTTCTGTTTCATCTGCAGTTGCTAACCTTGAATGGAATAATAAAAAGATAAACATTATTGACACTCCCGGTCTTTTTGACTTTGAGGGTGGCAGAAGTGAGGGTATCCGCGCGGCTGAGGCAATTATTGTTGTCCTTTCCGCAAGCCATGGTGTTGACGTTGGTGCAGAAAAGGCTCTTCGTTCAGCAGGCAGACGCGGTCTTTCAAAATTCATTGCTGTTTCAAAGTGTGACGGCGAGGACCGTGACTTCTATAAAACTCTTAATGCTTTAAAAGAAAAATACAGCACAGCTATCTGCCCCGTTGTTATCCCCTATATGGTAGGCGGCAAGGTTGACTGCTACGTTAACTTCCTTCAGAATAAAGCATTTACTTACGAAAACGGCAAGCCCACACAGGTTGATATGCCCTCTGACCCTGTTATTGATGATATCCACGCCGCATTTACAGAGGCTGTTGCTTCTGCAGACGACGAGCTTATGATGAAGTTCTTCGAGGGCGAGGAATTCACCCACGACGAAATCGTTGCAGGTCTTTCACAGGGTGTTGCTGAGGGTACGGTTGTTCCCGTATACGCTTGCTCAGGTCTTACAACAGATGCTGTTGACCTTCTTATGAACGGTATTACAAAGCTTGCTCCCGCACCCAAGGGTGAAGGCGATGTTGCTTGTGACGAAAACGGCCCCCTTGCTGCAGTTTGCTTCAAGACTGTTGCTGACCCGTTTATCGGCAAAATGTCATTCTTTAAGGTTGTTTCAGGTAAAATCACACCTGCAACCAAGGCTTACAATGCCCGTACCGAAGAGGAAGAAAAGATGGGCAAGCTGGTTATGGTAAAGGGCGCAAAGCAGGAGGATGTTACAGAAATTACTGCCGGTGATATCGGCGTAGTTACAAAGCTCTCCGGCTTTAAGACAGGCGATGTTATGTGCGATGCGAAGAATGTTGCAGAGCTTGACGGTGTTGACTTCCCCGCACCCTGCTACTCCATGGCAGTTAATGTTGTTAAAAAGGGTGAGGAGGATAAGGTTGCTTCCGGTCTTACAAAGCTTGCTGAAGAAGACGGCGCAATGCTCTTCTATACCAATAAAGAAACAAAGGAACAGATTATTTCAGGTCTTGGCGAACAGCACCTTGAATCAATCGTTTCCAAGCTTAAAAACAAATTCGGTGTTGAGGTTGAGCTTACTGCTCCCCGTGTTGCATACCGCGAAACTATCCGCAAGGTAGTTGACAAGCAGGGACGTCACAAAAAGCAGTCAGGCGGTCACGGTCAGTTCGGTGATGTATGGATCCGTTTTGAGCCTTATATGGGCGACGAGGATTTCGTATTCACATCCGATGAGGTTGTTGGCGGCGCAGTTCCCAAGAACTTCTTCCCCGCAGTTGAAAAGGGCTTGCGTGATTGTATCGCAGGCGGTCTTATTGCAGGCTATCCCATGGTAGGCATCAAGGCATGTCTTCACGATGGTTCATACCACCCCGTTGACTCTTCTGAAATGGCATTCAAGATGGCTGCAAGAATCGCCTTTAAGGCTGCTATCCCAGAGGCATCACCTGCAATTCTTGAGCCTGTAGGCACACTTAAGGCTTACGTTCCAGACGATAACCTTGGCGATATTATCGGTGACGTTAACAAGCGTCGAGGCAGAGTTCTGGGTATGGGTCCTGCTGAGGAAACACAGACTCAGGAGCTTGTTGCAGAGGTTCCCATGGCAGAAATGAGCGACTTTGCTATTGCACTCCGTTCAGTAACAGCAGGCAGAGGCTACTTCACACTTGACTTTGCCCGTTACGAGGACGCTCCGCCCCACATCAAAGAAAAGGTTATTGCAGAAGCAAAGCTTGAGGATGATGACGAATAAGATAAAAACTCCCTTGCTCGAGAGCAAGGGAGTTTTTAGTTAAGAAGTAAGAGTGAATAGTGAAAATTTGCAAAGTATTACATTATAATATTTGGAAGCGTAGCTTCCCATTAACATTTTGCGAAGCAAAATACATCGTATTACTTCAGCAATATATCGCACGCGTAAGCGTAAATCGCAAATCCGTAAGGATTTATATCACCGCCTTGCACTGCAAGGCTATGTTCCACGTGGAACATATTTCTCTTTAATAAAAACAAGAAATTTATGTATTGAACTGAAATGTATTTTATGCTATACTGATTATATCTGTAAACAAATTACATAAGATAGGAGAAATTGTATGAATTTGAAACAAAAAGCCATGGATGGTGTTTCCAAGGTTAAAACCTATTGGAAAACTCCAATGGCAGGTCGTTATATGACCTTTAAAGAAATTGCCGCATATTCAGGTGGCGGTATCGGTGCCTATATGATTATCACTATGGGCTCAGCTTGTTTACTCTCATCAAACAACGTTTTGCTTTCAAGTGCATTGGGTATTGGCGCTACAGATATGTACATAATGTACCTTATTGCAGTTGTTGCAAATATCTTCCTTACAGGTATCCGCGCAAACATTATTGATAACACCCGTAACAAAGCAGGTAAATACAGACCTTACATCGTTACAATGGCTATCCCCTCAGCTATTGCTTGTATTTTGACCGTATGGTTCCCGTACAGCAAGCTCCCCATATGGCTCGGTGATGGTACATTATTTGGCGAAGATATAGCATATATAGCTAAATGTGCCATTGTTATGGTGCTTAACCTTGTTATTCACTTCTTCTACTATTTCTTCTATGATGCATATGAGAATCTTATCCACGTTCTTTCACCCAACTCACAGGAGCGTGCAGACGTTGCATCAATCAAGAGCGTTGTTTATTCATTTGCTCCCACAGTAGTTAACCTTCTTACACCTATTATTGCACAGCATCTGTTCCACACAAACACAACAGATATCCGTGTTTACAGATTCCTTTACCCCATTCTTACCATTCTTGGTATTCTTCTTTGTATTTTTGTTTACAAGCACACAGAGGAAAAGATTGTTCAAGCTAAAACTCACGTTATTCAGATTCGTTTTATTGATGCACTTAAAGCTGTTGCAAAGAATAAATATTTCTGGATTATTTCACTTGCAGGTTGGTTAGGCTTCCTTGAGGCATCATTCCTTAACATTCTTTCCTGGCTTTATAACTATGCAGGTGCTTGTTCAGGTACTGAATATGGTATTATTGTTACTGTTTACGGTAACGCTTCACTTTGGGGAATGATTCTTGCTCCATTCTGTATCAGAAAATGGGGTAAAAAGGCCGTTCTTATTGCAACAAACGCTTTGAATATTGTATTCATTCTTACACTCCTTCCCTTGGTACAGGATGTTGCAACAGTTGCAATCTGGCTTGTTATGGGTTGTATGTACCTTAATGCGCTTATGGGCTCATTTGCACATATTCTCAATCCCTCTGTACAGGCTGATATCCGTGACTACCAGCAATATAAAACAGGCGAAAGAATCGACGGTATGTTTGCAGCAGTTGCAACAATCGGTACAGTTTTGAACCTTGTTTTCTCATCAGTTCTTCCCTTTGTTTACGAAAAAAGCGGTATCACAGATACAAATGCAAAGGTTGTTACAGCAAGACCCGAAATCCTCAACAGAATGTTGGGTGACGGCAAAACAGTTGGTGAAATTCTTGCAGACCAGCTTGCAAACGGACAGGACAACTACTCAAACCCCTACTCTGCACTTTATGACCCTGTAATACTTACAGACCTTCTCAGACTTCTTATTGTACTTTCTGCATTTGGTGCATTGATGAACGTTATTCCCTATTTCTGGTATGATTTCAACGAAAAGAAGCAGAAATCTGTTGTACGCGTTCTTAAAATCCGCGCAATGTTCGAGGACTATGGTAACGGTGTGCTTGATGATGGTAACCTTGTTGAGGCTGTTGACATTATCCGTAACTCAAAGGAAATGGTTAACGCAGAGCGCAAGACAGTAAGCAAAAAATCTTATAAATCCATTAAGGATAAAGAACAAAAGAAGCTTGCTAAAAAAGCTTATAAAGCAGATCTTGAATATAACGAGGAAATCGAAATTGCTAAATTCGTATGCGATGAGCTTAACAAGTTTGATACTAAGGCACACACATACAGCTACAATACAAGTAAAGAGATTTATGAAAACGGTCTTTCAGGTCTTCTTGAAATGAATCTTGAAACCATTAACAATGAAATTGCAAAGGCAAAAGCTCTTCCCCGTTCAAATGCTGATGAAAAAGAGCTTCGCAAGATTGCTATTGAAATTGCTAAAAACAAGAAAACTGCTTACAAAACAATTCAGAAGTACTTCAAGGATACAGATTTTGTTATGCCTAAGTATTCTGATCTTCAGAAGCTCTACGATGAAGAGGATGCTCTCAATGCAAAGATGAAGGAGCTTAACATCAAAATCAAGGATGCTAAAAAAGCCTTCTCAAAAAATGCAACCGAGAAAAACGCCAAGGCTGTTGATCAGCTTAAAGAAAAAGCAAAGAAAACACAGCTTTCTCTTAATGCTGCCCGTAAGGCAAGTAAAGCAGAGAATGACAGACAGGCTCTTTTCTCAAGAGCTGCTAAGCCTTACCTTGATGCTAAAAAGGTTGTAGAACAGTTTGACAACTACAACCACTATGATGAAATCAATGCTCAGTATGAGGTTTCAAAATCACGTTACGAAGCATTCCTTGCTAAAAAAGAAGCAGAAGCCCTCAGAAAGAAAAAAGAGGAAGATGCTATTAACGCAAAAATAAAAGCTGAAAAGGCTGCAAAGAAAAGCAAGAAAAAAGTAAATAAATAAACCTTCAAAAGCTCCGAGAAATCGGAGCTTTTAAAATGCAAAATGCAAAATTAAAGGAACGCTAAAGCGTTGATTTAATCAGGAATTAGGAATTAAGGGCGTAAGCGCGGATTAAAATTGCAGATTACAAATCCATAAGGATTTATATCACTACCTTGTGCAACAAGGCTATGTTCCACGTGGAACAACAAAAGTTATCCGACAGGTGTTGTTTATCTTATATTTTTAAGTAATTATTTCGATTTTTTTACCATTTTATTAATTTTTCGCTTTTTTCTTTTTTTGTATTGAAATGGTTTTATTGTTATGATATACTTTCGGCGTACTTGGAAAGGGAGCCGCACCTGAGTACAAGTATTTAACTCCTTAGTGAGTTAACCCCTCCTCAAGTAAAGGTACATAGGGTGTTATATCCGTGTACCGGGAAATGCACCGGTTGTCCCCTCAATCGGTGCATTTTCTTTTTTACTTGTTTTTGCATTGCTTCACACAACGAATAATTTTTGCGAATAAGTCAATAATTAAATCAAATAAATAAAGGAGATTTAATTATGGACGAAAAAAATAAAAACAACTCCCCCGAAAACAAGCCGTCACCTGAAATTCCGAATGTCAGCTCACCATCAGAGGTTGAGCCCATCAAAGCAGGCTCAACAGACAAGCAGACGCAAAACGCAGAGAAGCACCGCCAACGTATGAATGGTGTAAAAATTGCGTATGCCTTTGCCTTACTGCTTGCATTCGGCGGTGCACTTGCGGCGAAGCTTGCTACGGAAAAATCCCTGGGAAATATTGATGTTCCCATTGAAAGCAATTATGTAACAATAGCCGAGGAAACCGTTGCTCCGACACAATCCTTGGAGGAGATTACATTTGACTTTGAGGTAAGAAACAACGTAACAGATGTACCCGACACACGCTACTATACAGAGCCCCTACAGGAAGAGACTACGGTAACAACCACAGAAGCAACAACCAAAAGTAATTATGCCATTCCCTACAAGGATTATTACACCTTACCTTTAGGCACGGATATTCTAAAGGATTACAGTCCCACCACCCCGTCATACAATGCAACAATGGGTGACTGGCGCACACATGGCGGTGTAGATTTCAAGGGGGCAGACGGCTCACAGATAAAAGCAATTGCATACGGCACGGTTACCGATATTTCCGATGACCCTTTGTACGGCACGGTTATTACGGTTGACCACGGCAATGAGGTAATTGCAAGATACTGTGGTCTTAACAAGGATGCCACAGAGGTTGCTGAAGGGGAGACCGTAAAGAACGGTCAGCTGCTGGGCTACCTGGGAGAGGTTCCCTGTGAGAAGGCCGATGTCACTCACCTTCACCTTGAAATATATTACAAGGGGGAAAATGTAGACCCCCTAACCTTAATGAATAAATAAATACTTTAATACTAATATAAGAGGGCAGTTAAAACCAACCGTTTTTAACTGTCCCTTTTGCTTTTTTACCAAAGAAAAACTCCCCTCTTTATGTAAGTATACAAAATTTCTGCGTTTTGTTGACAATATTCTTTTAATATAATAAAATTTCACTTGTAGGAAAATTTTTAAAAAAGGATGATAGTAATGAAAAACAAAGGCATTATATCAAAGGTACTTATCATCGCGTTTGTTGTAGCATTCGGTATTCTCTGCGCAGCTACCGGCTCTATAACATCACCTGTAGGTACTCTTTGGTCATTGTTCCCCCCTGTTGTAGCTATCGGCCTTGCACTTATCACTAAAGAGGTTTATTCTTCACTCTTTATCGGTATTGTAGTAGGCGGTTTGCTTTCAACAAGCTTTAACCCAATCCACACTGTTGACTCTGTTGTTACAGACGGTATCACATCTGCAGTTTCAGACAGTGCAGGTATCTTTGCATTCCTTGTAATGCTTGGTATTGTTGTTGCCCTTCTTAACAAGGCAGGTGGCTCAAAGGCATTTGGCGACTGGGCAGCAAAGCACGTTAAAACAAAGGCTGGCGCAAGTATTGCAACCTTCCTCTTTGGTGTGCTTATCTTTATTGACGACTACTTTAACTGTCTTACAGTTGGTGCGGTTATGCGCCCTGTTACAGACAAAAACAAGATGTCACGTGCAAAGCTTTCTTACATTATAGATGCTACAGCAGCACCTGTTTGTATGATTGCTCCCATTTCATCATGGGCAGCCGCAGTTTCAGGCTATGCACCCGATGGTCAGGGTATTGCACTTTTCTGTCAGGCAATCCCCTACAACTTCTATTCCCTTCTTACATTTGTGTTCATCATCGCACTCACACTTATGAAGTTTGACTACGGCCCCATGAAGCTTCACGAGGAAAACGCTCTTAAGGGCGACCTGTTCACATCAGGTACTGAGGTTGGCGAGGACGATACTCCTGCCACAACAAAGGCAAAGGTTATTGACCTTGTATTCCCCATTATCGTGCTTATTGCAGTTTGCGTATTTTCACTCTTCTACGTTGGCAGATGTATGGGCGAGGAATGGGTATTTGCTTCTGCAAACTATGACAGCTCACTTGGCTTTGTTGATGCATTCTCAAACACAGATGCAACAGTCGGACTTCCCTGGGGCGGTCTTGTAGCACTTCTTGTTACAATTATCTACTTCATCGCTCGTCGCCTTGTTTCCTTTAAGGAAGCTATGGAGTGCATTCCCAAGGGCTTTATTGCAATGGTTCCTGCAATCCTTATTCTTACAATGGCAACATCACTTAAGAATATGACAGGTCTTCTTGATTCAAGCACATTCGTAAGCAACGCTCTTGCAGATGCAGGCGCATTGCAGAATTTCTTACCTGCAATTGTTTTCCTTGTTGCTTGCGGTATTGCATTCTCAACAGGTACATCATGGGGTACATTCGGTATACTTATCCCCAT
>JAZULH010000063.1:0-16775 GCA_045602985.1 Acutalibacteraceae bacterium
CCACAAAGAACAAGGAATAAAGTATTTCGTTTCAAGCCACGCTGTTGATAACCCCGCTTCAGGTAAGGTTATGGAAAAGTGCGGTTTAACCTTCGACCACTACGGAGAATACAGCACCTTTGACGGTACTGAAACCTTTAAAGCGAAATTTTATAAAATGCATTTAGATTAAAAAGCGAGGACAGGGGTTCACCCTGTCCTTGTTTATCTGTTTTCTTCTTATTGAAACATATATAAATATATGATATTATATATCCAACTTCAGGAAAGTGGGTATTCTTATGAATTATCTCAAATATGTTAATATCAAGCAGGGCACACAATCCCTGCACCGTTTTTCACAGGGTAACACCCTCCCCCTTATTCAGAGACCTTTCGGTTTTGCTGCTTTCAGCCTACAGACCGAAACATCACGCGGAAGCTGGTACTATCACCCCGGTGACCGCTCTGTTGAGGGCATCAGACTCACACGTCAGCCCAGTCCGTGGATTAGTGAGCACAGTGCATTCACAATGATGCCACAGATTGAAAAGCCCTACGTAGAGTTTGAGGATTGTTGGTCAGGCTACGACCCTGAAAAGGCAGTTTTACAGCCCCATTACCTTAAGTGCTATCTTAAGAGACCATTCTGTGATTTTGAGCTTACACCCACAGAATACGGCGCTTGCGTAAAGCTCAGCTTTAAGAAGGATTTTGACCGTTACCTGTCAGTTTTACCTGTTAAACATAACTGCGAATACGAATTTGACAAGGAGAACAACCGCCTTTACTGCTGGACTGATTGCAATCAGGGAAAAACACATCATGATAAAGGTACTCTCAAGGGTTATTATGTTTTTCAGTTCGATGCAGATTCTGTTGATGCCGACAAGATTCTCACGGGTAACAGAGATACCTGCGATACAGAGCATAAACTTCACATTAAGGGTGAAGGCACAGGTATCCACATTGCACTGAAGAAAAAGGACGTTACGTTCACAGTTGCAACATCATTCATCAGCTATGAGCAAGCACTGAGAAACCTTCAGCACGACTCTGTTTACGATAGTTTTGAGGAGCTTAAGGCAGAAAATGAGCGTATATGGAATGAATATCTCAGCAAAATTGAGATTGATGCGGATGAAGATACACTCAAAACCTTTTACAGCTGTATGTACCGCACATTTCTTTATCCGCACAAGGCTTATGAGCCTGATGAAAACGGCAACCCCATTCACTATTCTCCCTCTGCGGACAAGGTGCTCCCCGGTGTGAGATACACCGACAACGGCTTCTGGGATACATACCGCACAAACTATCCCTTCTACGCAATTGTTGCAAAGGATATTCTCCCGGAAATTATTGAGGGCTACATACAGGATTATATCGACGGTGGTTGGCTCCCGCGCTGGACCGCAGGCGATGCCAAAAACTGTATGCCAAGTACTGCCATCGACGCGGTAATAGCTGATGTTGCAACAAGAAATTTGATTTCAAGGGACTTGCTTGAAATTGCATTTCGCGGTATGGAGCACCACGCAAACAAATCCTCCACAGTGCCTGCATACGGCAGAGAGGGCTGCGAGGAATATTTAGAGCTTGGCTATGTCCCCTGCGACAAGTTCGGCGAAAGCGTAAACCTTACACTTGATGCGGCATACTTTGACGATTGCCTTGCAACTGTAGCAGATATTCTCGGCTATGAGGATAAAAGAGAGAAATATCTTGCCCGTGCCAAAAACTATAAAAACATTTTTGATAAAGAAACCGGCTTTATGCGACCCAAGGAGTCAAACGGAAACTTCAAGCCTGACTTTGACCCCATAAGATGGGGCGGAGACTATACGGAGGCTGCCGCATGGCAAACAAGCTTCGCTGTCCAGCATGATATTGAAGGTCTTGCAGAGCTTTATGGCGGTAAAGATAAGCTTATAAACAAGCTTGATGAGCTCTTCGCCACACCTGCACAATACAGAGTTGGCGGATACAACTATGAAATTCACGAAATGACCGAAATGGCGGTTTGTGATTGGGGTCAATGTGCAATTTCAAACCAACCGAGTTTTCACATTCCCTTTATCTATACATACCTCGGTAAACCCGAAAAGACTGAATATTGGCTTAAAAGGATTTGTGATGAGGGCTTCTCCTGGAAGGACGACGGCTTCCCCGGTGACGAGGATAACGGTTCAACCGCTGCCTGGTATATATTCAGTTGTATTGGTATTTACCCTATCGCTCCTGGTAAACCTATTTACACAAACAACAAGCCAATGGTTGACAATATCCGTATTCTCGGCAAAAAAGTTGATTTCGGTAAATACGGCAACATAATTACATACGATGAAATAATGAAGGAAACAGAGAGGTAATTTTTATGCACAAAAAACTTGCACTCACTCCCCCAATGGGATGGAACAGCTGGGACTGCTACGGTGCAGCTGTAAATGAAGAACAGCTTCTCGCCAATGCAGATTATATGGCAAAACACCTTAAGGACTACGGTTGGGAGTATGTTGTTTGCGACATCCAATGGTCCGAGCCTACTGCAAACAGCTTTTACTATAACTATTTTGCACCGCTTTGTATGGATGAATATTCACGCCTTATCCCGTCAGTTGAGCGTTTCCCCTCCTCTGCAGGTGGCAAAGGCTTTAAGCCCATTGCAGATTACATACACTCCCTTGGTCTTAAATTCGGTATTCATATTATGAGGGGTTTTCCGCGACAAGCGGCGCATCAAAACACCAAAATCAAGTGTGAAGGCGTTACTGCAAGAGATATTGCGCATCCTTCCAATATTTGCAAATGGAATCCCGATATGTACGGGCTCCAGACTGATAAAAAGGGTGCACAGGAATATTACGATTCAATATTTGAGCTTTATGCATCCTGGGATGTGGACTACATTAAGTGCGACGATATCGCCAACACAGAGATGTTCCCCGACAACCCCTATTCTGCAAGAAAAGAAATTGAAATGCTCAGAAGCGCCATTGATAAATGTGGCAGGGATATGGTTCTCAGCCTTTCACCGGGACCTGCACCTGTATGGGAGCACGAGCACCTGGCGGCTAATGCAAATATGTGGCGTATGACAGGCGATTTCTGGGACGAATGGAGCAAGCTTCACGCTATGTTTGAACGCTGCTACGCTTGGCAGGAATATGTTCAGCCAGGTGCATGGCCCGACTGCGATATGCTTCCGCTCGGCAGAATTCAGATTACAGAAGAAAAGCCGGAATACAGAGACCGTTACACACGCTTTACCCACGACGAACAGATAACAATGATGACACTTTGGGGCATTTTCCGTTCTCCGCTTATGATGGGTGGCGAAATGCGCGATAACGATGAATTTACACTTTCGCTTCTGCAGAACAGAGAGCTTATTGATATGCTTAAAAATTCAAGCGGCGCAAGACAGTTCAAGCGCGAAGAGGTTGATGGCAAGGGCGAAATCATCTGGACATCCACAGGTGAAAACTGCAAATTTGTTGCACTCTTTAACACAGACGACAAAGAACGGGAAATCGGCTTTGACATTACTGACATTTCAATCGGCGGTGTTAATTACAGCGTTTGGGATATGTGGGAGCACAAAGAACACACAACAACCGATGCAAAATTCTCTGCAAAGGTTAATTCACACGGTGCAAGACTGTTTAAGATTACCGTTAAATAATCGTTGTTTTATTCTTTGCTTTATCTTTTAATACTTAAAATAATTACTAAAAGACCGAACACCTTTTGATTAAGGTGCTCGGTCTTGCTTTTCAGAAATTTATAGCGCCCGATAATAAGGGCAAATATCCTCGTATGAGCCATCCTTCATACGAAAACCCTTTGGTATTGTACCCAACTGAGTAAACCCGAGGCGCTCATACAGATGCCTTGCGTGTATATTGGTAGCAACAACAGCATTAAATTGCAACACAGAAAAACCGTGTAGTCGATCTTGTTTAATACAATCCAATACAAGCTTTTCACCTATATGAAATCCTCTGAGATCGGATTTTACCGCATAGCTGGCATTACAGATATGACCACATCGCCCGATATTGTTGGGATGTAAAATATAAAGTCCGCAGACTGCCTGCGTTTGAGCATCCACAGCAACACCGGTGTATGTTTGCCCGGCAAAAAAGCTTGCTCCGCTTTCAGGATTAAGAAACTCTTCCTGTGGGAAGGCTTTTCCCTCCTCAACAACCTCATTCCAAATTTCTATCATCTGAAGCAGGTCTTTTTCATTGTATCGGCGTATTACTATTCCCATTGTTTTTTCTCCATACGAAATGTATTTTCACTTAAGATTCGTTTACTCTTTTTCCCGTAATATGCTCGGGGCGTAATTCATAGCACTGAGTAGCCCTACCGTAATTCCTGATTTCGGATTCTATATATTCAATATCATCTGTATGCTTAAGACTTATGTTCCTGCAAATTTCCATAGATTGCTCAAAATCTTCAACAGGAAAAATTCTGCCGAAAACGATAACACTGCTGATATTTAAAGCCCACTCTCCCTCTTTTTTATACCCGGCATCATACACACAAAAGGAAACCCTGTTATTTAATGCGATGGCATCAGTTTTATGCCCGCTTTTACCGCTATGAAAATAAATATATCCGTTTTCTTCATTATACCAAAAGTTCATCGGCAATCCGTAGGGGTATCCGTCCTCGATGCAAACAGATAACACTCCCCTTTTTTCATTCTTGAGAATTTCAACAATCTGAGACATCTCAAGGCGCTGTTTTTTCCTTGTAACCTCTCTGAACATATTTACACCTCGATTATTTGCTTTTTATAATAAACGCCTTATCCTTTTCGGGAATGCCTGTTTCGTCAGTAATATAACGCTCAACCTGCATAGTTAAATTATACTTTTTCCGCAATTCAATGATTTTTGACATCATTTCGGACCCGTGGTGCTTATCAAGACTTTCCTGATTTTCCCAGCTGTCAATTAACAGAACAGTCCCGTTATCATCCATCGGAAAGAAATATTCATACTTCAGGTTGCCCTGCTCACCCCGAATTTGGCTGACAATGCCCTCAGAAACCATTTCTTCAGCGAAGTATCTTGCATTATCTTTCTCGCCTGTATAATAAATATTTATAGTAATTGCCATAATTCACCTCATCAAATAAAGCTACGCTTCTGCTATTACTCTACAGGGCAAACCGCTTATTCCCTCAAAACGCATAGGATATGTGTGAATAACAAGCTCGCCTTCTGTATCAATAACCGTTTTTAAATTGCAAAGATTCTCAACAACGAAAACCCCTCTGTCGGCACAGTAAAGATCCTTGGGAGTGTGTTCCTTTCCACGCCTTATACCGGCAAAGTCAACACCGATAACAGAAATATTCTTCCCCAAGAGGCGCTCAATAAGCTCATCTGAAAGCTGAGGATGTTCTTTAAAATACCTTTGTGTGCCATATTGCTCCGATTCAATAAAGCCTGTATAAAATGCCACAAACATACCTGATGTTACTTTTTCCAAATCTACATCGCACACGTCAATATCTCGCCCGTTAACAAAAGAAACATCAAATACAACTGCTCTGCGTTCAGTATATTCTAAAGGGAATTCCTTATTCATTACGTCAAAATGCGTTCCGAGGTGCCCCGTTAAATCTTTGTTGTCGTTTCCTTGTGCGTCCTTCAGCATTGCAGGAGTTATTCTAAGCGTAATATCGAATCTCATAGCTTCACCTTACCCGTTTATCACTCTGTAAAAACACTTCAGAGTCATATAATCCGTGGGGAAACACCCTAATTAATGAGTTAATTATACCATCCATTAAGCAAAAAGCAACTGTTTAGTTTATTGACACAAACAGCTTTATTATATAAAATAAGTGTATGTTGTTTACAAAGGTGGTATTTTTTTGAATATTAAGTTAATTGGCTCACCTAAAGTTGTTATGACAAACACGGAAAGCCACCACGCTTACTTTGCCTGGCCTACTATTGCAAAGCTTCAGAATGGCAGAATCTGCGTTGGTGCTTCGGGCTACAGAGTGGAGCATATCTGTCCTTTCGGAAAAGGTGTTTTAGCCTTTAGTGACGACAACGGCGAAACCTACGGCAAGCCAACACCTGTTTTTGACACTGTGCTTGATGACAGGGATGTAGGGCTTACGGTTTTCGGCGAAAGCGGTCTTATTGCAACCTCCTTCAATAATACACTTGAATTTCAGAGAGAGAATATGCCGCAAACAGAGGAATGCTTCAACTATATAAACTCAGTTTCTCCGGAGGATGAGGCGGAAGCTTTGGGTGTTGGCTTCAGAATAAGCAAGGACTGCGGAGAAACCTTCGGAAGGATATATAAATCCCCTGTTTCATCACCCCACGGACCTGCTGTGCTTAACGACGGCACGGTTTTGTGGGTAGGAAGAATACAGGGAATACACAATCATATTGAAGCCCACACCATAAACACCGAAACAGGTGAAATGAGCCTGCGAGGCGATTTGGAAATCTACAAATACGAGGATTTCAAGGATATTCACTTTTATGAGCCCCACGCCATTCAGCTTGAAAACGGCAAAATAATATGCCACCTGCGTGCAGAAAACGCAGAAGAAACCTTGTTCACCCTATACCAGAGTGTTTCCCTTGATAACGGTGCAACATGGAGCAAGCCGATACAAATTGTGCGGGATGACAGCGGTGCCCCGGGTCACTTATTTATGCATTCATCCGGCACGCTGATTTCCACATTCTCTCACAGAAGCAGGCCATACGGAATATGGGCAATCTTCAGTACGGATGGCGGCGAAACCTGGAGCGATGAAGCTGTTATTTTTGAAGGCAAGGATACCGACGATTTAGGTTATCCTTCAACCATTGAGCTTGACAACGGTGATTTAATCACCGCATTCTACACAAGGGAAAATGACTATGTTCCCGCACTCATAATGCAACAGAAATGGTCTTTTGAAAATAAAAGAAACGAATGCGAACAACACTAAATACCGACCATAACCTGACTCTCCGGAACCTTTGCGTTTTTTGGAGCTGAAATGACATACATATAACAAGCACCCGCATACCGACTTAAATTCCGGAATGCGGGTGTTTATTAATTCAGGCAATTACATCCATATATTTTTTGTAGCTTTCGTATCTTGCTATACATTTTTGAGCATCAAGGGTGGGCTTGTTGGCTCTGTGATGAAGAATATTTTTCTTCCTTGCCTCCTTAATTTTAACATCATTTATTTTTTGCTCTTTACGAAGACAATCAAGCTGTTCTTTTAAAGAATCAAAATTCGATTTGTTTTCCTTTGCTGATTTGATTTTCTTCTGAATATCACCAATTTCAAGCGTCAGCTTATCCGATGTATTGAAAAGCTCGGTAAAAATTGCAGTATCAAAACCTTCCGAATTTTTGAAATTTTTGCTTGCAAGAGTTTTCTCGGCAATCTTAAAATTCTTGACAGAAGAAATCATTTTTGTTCTGAACTCTTTTTCCTTGTGAGTCCTTCGCGGTAATGCCTTCACACCGGACAGCAATTCATCAGCATCAAGCCTGCCCTTTGAAGAGAGAATCCGTCGGGAATATTCCAACTCGAATTCACCCTCGGCGGTATTGAAATAGTTAAGCTCATTCAATATAATTTTTGCAATTTCAATTTGCTCGTTCTCCTCGCGGATATGCTTTTTTTCCGCTTTAGTCATATTCTTTTTTACATCAGCACTTTTCTTATTTGCGTATATCTTTGCATTGTTTACGATTTCTTTAATTTCATTTTCCTGTTCTTTGGTGGAAATGCCGTTCATGGCATCCTCAAAGAACGCTCTTATTCTTAAAACATTAACCATTGCTTTTTGCTTTGTTTCTGTTAAATCGTAGAAGAAAAACGGTATTACGTTAAGTGTTGCACCCACAACGGAAGCAATAATTAAAACAGAACAAATAGACTGAAACAGCTGGGTGTTGTAAAGAACATCATAAACATTGTCGGCACTATAACCCAAAGCAACTGCAGTTGTTTCATTAAGCCCTGCTTTCTCATATATTGCAGGCAAAACAGAGGATGTTGCGAGTGTGATAACCGCACCGATTAACCCTATGGCAGAAAACATACCGTCAATGCGCTCGCCGCTTATATATTGCTGATAATCTCTTATATCTGCATTAAGGCTTGGGTTCATAAAGTGACCCAGGGATGTCAGCAATTGGTTAATGAATATAAACACAAGTAAAATCCATATAACGCCTGAACCTGTCATTCTTACAACGGGGAGCATCAGGGCGATAAAAATTATATTCATAACATTGCTGAGAATAAGCACTCTCTTCTTGCCGAAACGCCTTATAAGAAACGGTGCAAAAAGATTGGGCCACAGAGAGGCATTGCCCGAAACCGCAGTAATAACTGCATATTGTGTTGCAGAGCAAGCCGCCTGGTAATTATACATCCAACCCATAATTGTGCCGAAGGAGCCCTCCAAAAAACCGATCCACCCTGCAAGAGATATGATCCAGAAATACTTATTTCTTGCAACGGCACGGAATGAATCTGCAAAGCTCATACCAACAGTATGATTTTTTGGTTGAACTATCCGCTCCTCTGTATTCACATAAATTATAAGCGAAACAAAAAAGCCAACAACAAGCATAGGCGGATAAAGCACCCTATAAACCCTCATATCATAAAGCGTGTTATCCCCTGTTATTAGTCTTGCAACAATGGGCAAGAAGATTCCTGCAATTGACGGTGAGATATTTTCAATAACAGATTTTACCGCATAAACGTCGGTTCTTTCAATTGTATTTGGCGAAAGAACATTAATAATACTGTCATTTGCATCCAAAAGGAAATTATAGAAAAACTGAAAGCCAATGTTAAACAGTAAAACAACAAGACATTTAACAGGCATACTCATTATTTCGTAGGGCGCCCAGATAAAACCTATACCGAGAAGAACTGTAGGCATGCCCATCGTCAGAATATACGGACGGTATTTGCCCTTCATACTACCGGAGCTGTCTATCATTCTGGCTCTCAGGGCGGTAAGAGGAAAGCTCGCCACAACACTAAGTATGTAAATAAAATAAATTGATGTTGGCGGAATACCTATAGTGTTACCGATAAGGGTGTTACCAACACTTATAATCATTGTACTGACACAATAAACTATAAATTTAACACCAATGCCGCCTACTGCCAGGGACGCAATTTCCTTGAAGGGGATAAACCTGCCTGCAGGAGCAGTTTTCCAATGTTTTTTTACAGATAAAAGAAGATTTAAAATTTTATTTTTCATTTTATCACCACAGTTGTAACAGATTTCGGGGTTATGAAAATACCCTTTGAGTCCGTTACACTTTCTGCAAGATTATTGTTTTTGTCTGTAACAGAAATAAGAAGTTCTTTTCCGAAAGGCAGCGAAGCCTTTTTCTCTTTATCAGAGTTATTTATAAGCACAAGTACAGTTTCATTATCTTTTTTAAAAGCAACAGCGAGCACATCCTTATCATCACTACGTGCTTCAATGCGTACTGAACCAGGCTTGATATATTTTGAAAAGTTACCTGTTACATAATACCTTTTGGTAAGCTCGAAGCTCTTATCGTGGAGGTTTATATAAATAAGTCCGTCACAGTAATCCACCTCGGAAACTGCTATCCAATGCTGCCAAGAAACTGCATTAAGAACAGTAAAATCCTCGTACATTGTTTTTGCGGTTACAAGGGCAGAATCCATACCGTAATCTCTGCCACCCTTCATATGAGTCCATTCGCTCATAACTACGGGAACATCAGGATACCTTTTATCCATCCACTTTCTGAAGCGCTTCACAAATCCGAGACGGTCATTAAAAAACGGTACATTAAACGGCAAAGGTAACGGAAGACAATATGAATGGACATCAACTCCATCAAGATGACTCCTTACGTTTTTGTCCTTAAGAAGCTGCCTGGTATAAGATTTATTAAACCACCTTAAGTCCCCTGATTCCGCGCCCGATAGCTTTACATCCCGAAGACCGGGGCGTTCATCAATTTTATCGGCAAATACCTTGAACACATTTTTAACGCTGTGAGGCCTGTAAAAGCACCCCTCCTGTCCTCCGTTCCAGACCCAGATAGGTTCATTAACAGGTGAAATGTACTTTACGGGTATGCCCTCTTTTACAAAATGCTCAGTTACGTCAAGGCAATATTCAGCAAATTCATTATAATTCTTTTTACTGATATTTTCGTGAAAAAGCTGATGCTTTTTGTTGTGGGCAAGTCCGTTTTTGGTGAGTCTTTCAATTGGGGAATTAACAAAGAAAACAACCTCGTCCGCACCGTTTTCAACGCACTTTTTCATCATATACACTGCGTTTTTATCCCGATTCCAGTCGTATTCCCCTTTTGAAACCTCAAAGCACTCTGTTGCCCGTGCAGGCTGACTGTAAACGCCTTTTCCCGAATGCTTTGAGCCACCGCCTATGTTATAACGGTAAACACTCATACCTATTCCCGTTTCTTTGTTATATAAAAGCTCGGCAATCCTGTCGCGGACAGATTTACCTGAAAGCTCGTCAATATGACTCCAGCCACCTACAATCTGAGCCCACCAGGCTCCGCTTGCTCCGATGCTTTTAAATATCTGGTATTCCTTTTCCGGATAAATTTTCAGCTCCACAAAATCACCTTGCTTTACTCAACTTAAATACAGTATAATACATACACACCTATATTGCAAATTTATATTTTTGGCATTTTTATAATTCTCTGAGCTATGGTAATATTGCAGTTAATATGCTATAATCTTAAAGCACATATATTTTAAAAACACTCAAAACCCAAAACAAATAACCCGTTGTAATGGTGGTGCTTTTATGGATAAGAAACCTAATATTTTGTTTATTGTGACCGATGATCAGCGTTTCGACACAATTCACGCCCTGGGAAACAGTAAAATTATAACCCCTAACCTTGACAAACTGACTTCACGCGGTACAGCATTTACACGTGCACATATTGCAGGCGGTACCTGCGGTGCGGTTTGTATGCCAAGCAGAGCTATGATTTTATCGGGCAGAAATCCGTTTCACCTGCAGGAATTGGGCGGTAACATTCCCGAACAGCACAAAACTCTTGCAGAGACCTTCAAAAACAATGGGTATGAAACAATCGGTCTCGGTAAATGGCACAACGGTTGCCCTGCATACGCACGCAGCTTTACACAAGGAGCAAAAATTTTCTTTGGCGGAATGTGGGATCATTGGAATGTGCCCACCTGCCGTTTTGACCCCACAGGCAAATATGACAATGTAATTAATTTTGTGGTAGATTTCTACAGCGATAACCATCCTCAGGAACAGCACTGTGACGAGTTTGATCCCGGTAGACATTCAAGCACATTGCTTACTGATTCGGCAATTGAGTTGCTTAAAAGCAACGCCAATAAAGATAAGCCGTATTTTATGTACCTTGCATACCTGGCACCCCACGATCCTCGCACAATGCCCGATGAATTCCGCAAAATGTACAATCCCGAGGAAATAGAATTACCCCCTAATTTTCAGGAGCTAATTGACACAAACTACCCTCTTATGGTGCACCGCGACGAGCATCTGGCAAAATATCCGCGAGAAGAAAAAGAAATTAAACGCCATATTGCAGAGTATTTTGCTATGATAACACACCTTGATTATGAAATAGGAAGGCTGCTCGATGCCCTTAAAGAATCAGGTGAAGAGGATAACACAATCGTAGTGTTTACAGGCGATAACGGTCTTGCTGTAGGTCAGCACGGTTGGCTTGGTAAGGAAGATATTTACGAACATGGTGTCCGTATTCCCCTTATTATGGCAGGACCCGGTATTGCCAAAAACAAACGCAATGAAGCCTATGTTTATCTTTACGATATTTTCCCCACACTTTGCGAAAAGGTCGGAATAGATACCCCGTCATCTGTTGACGGCAAAAGCTTCGCTAAGCTTCTTGACGGTGAACACGGTGAAAGCTTCCGTAATGAATTATATTTGATATTTGATAATTTTGTGCGTGGTGTAAAAGATGAAAACTACAAGCTGATTGAATATCGCAACGGAGATAATGAGGAAGACAAATGGACATTCCTGTATGATATAAAAAATGACCCTTGGGAAACCCGAAATCTGGCAAACGATAAACACTACACAGACAAAGTGAGTGAAATGAGAAAAAAGATTGTTGAACACCGTGACCGGTGGGAAGAGCAATCACACCCTTGGGGTATAGATTTCTGGAAAAGATTCTGAAAAATTCGGATGGTGATAATATGGAATTTAACATAAATGATTTCAAATGGACAAGAGAGCCTGAAAGCTGTTGTATTTCTGATGGTAAAATAGAAGTGGTTACAAAGCCGAACACGGATTTGTGGCAAAGAACTTATTACCACTTCAGGAATGACAATGCACCTGTACTCCAGACGGAAACTGAGGAAAAATTCTTTTCCTTTATGGTGAAAACAGATTTTCAGAGCAAACACAGATTTGACCAATGCGGTGTTGTAATGTATCTTGATTCCGATAATTGGCTCAAAGCTTCAATTGAATACGAAAATGAAAAATTTCAGCACCTTGGCTCGGTTGTAACAAACAACGGCTATTCTGACTGGGCGACAACCGAAATTGATGCCAATATCAAATCAATGTGGTACAGATTCAGCAGAAGAGAAGACGATTATTGTATTGAATGCTCCGATGACGGTGTAACATTCAAGCAGATGCGTGTGTGCCATATGTGGAATGGCGGCGGCAAAATTCGGTTCGGTATTTATGCTTGCAGTCCCGAGGAATCATCCTTCAAGGCTACTTTCACCAATATGGAAATCACAGAATGTAAATGGCTTGCCCACAACGGACAACAGCCTGATAAAGATTGAAAAGAGCTTCAGGCTTTATAATGAGATAATTATTCCACTATTCGGTAACAGCGAATTTGATAAATACAAGACAGAGGTTGGGGAAAAGTACTATAAAACCCCTGCCTACACAGAGTACACCGAAAAAGCAAAGAATTACTCCCCTTGTAAACAGAACGAGCTTGCTGACGGCACATCAGAGTTCATCTGCAAAGCAATTGAACATTATTAAAAACACACCCGCCTACCGTAATTTCGGATAGGTGGGTGTGTTATTCTATACCTGCTCGTGTAGTTATATCAGAACATACTCGGCATCAGGCTGTGTTTTAAAAGAAAGCAAATCACCTTTTATGTTGAACTGTATTTCCTTATTATTTTCCATATCTATTACGGATTCAATCCCCTCGCATTTAACGGTACAAGCTCTGCCCTTCAGACTCCTGATTCTGAGTGAAGTAATCTTCTCATTTTTAAGCTCCGCAGAAACAAGGAATGCACCGTCTGCACGAAGATTATTGAAGGATGCATCCATCTTTTTGTTCCAGCAGGGAAAAATTCTGATAACCCCCTGATGGCTTTGCAGCATCATCTCGTTAATAGTAGCAGGGATTGTTGTAAGGTGTTCTATACCACCACCGTAGTGACGGAACAATCTGTTCGGAAGACCGAACTCCTTAATATTCTGATGAATACCTTCAATAAGAAAATCCGGATCAACGCCAATTCTTGCGCCTGCAGGAAGATATGAGTTGGAGCCGTTATCATCAAGACGTCTGTCGTTGATGAAATATGTATTTCTTGCTACCTTGAGGAGTTTTTTTCCCGACGAAAGCCCGATCTGAGATGCAGGATAAATATGCTGAAGACCGACTGTGTTTTCATTTCTCCAACGAATACCAAACCTTGAATATCTGAAGCATTTTTTACCCTTCTTGATAAATGTCGGAAAATCACTTAAATTTTGAATAATGTCTTCCCATAGGCTATACTTTTCACAATTAAGTCCAAGTTCTTTTGCCATATCATAAACAGCATTGAATAACAGCTTCACAAGTCCGAGTGAGTTTATGGCATTTATAGTATTGACCTGTCCGAAATGAGTAATGTACCTGAACTTTTCACCGCGGTAATAGGGAATTTCGTGGGCAGCATCACCTTTAATAACATATCTGCCCTTTTCTTTGATAAGATAATCCTCCCAGAATGCGGCAGTATTCAGAACAAAATCATAGTAATTATTGAGAGCATACTCCTTATCGTAGGTTGAAAACCAATGCATTATGGGTATTACACAGGCATAAGCAGCGTGACTTTTCTGACCGAGGAAAAGTATACCGTGCTCTTTGCAATCTGCCTGACTATAAACATCAAGGGCTTTCGGACCAAAGCTCACAGGGAATGCGTATCCCTTGCACCCGAACAAGCCTGCCATTCTTTCGGCTTCATCCTTCATATCATTGACGGGTGCCATATAACCATCAAAAAGCTCAGGATGATTGGAAGAGAAAATGCAATAATAGGGTGCTTCATAGTTGTAATTCATATGATAATCCCCTGCCCACGGGAAGAAATCATCAGTTATGAAGTTGCCGAACAAACCGGGCGGAAATTGCCTGTTCCCCATACATCCTGCCAGATGATAAAGACTTGAATTATAGAATTTTTCTATTTCTTTATCCTGAAGTGTTACCTTGGATACAGAAAAGAACTTGCTCCATTTTACCTGTGTTTTTGTTTTTTCATCATCGTAGTTACAATTAAGAGCCATACAAACAGCTTTGTCGCTGTAATCATCAGCATCAAAATTTGTTACGACTGAAACACAATAGCGAATACACTTAAAACCATCCTCTGTTTTGTTAGCCAGCTCTCTCAAGCAAACTGCAACTGCCGATTCTATGCTGACACCGTCACCACAGAAAACTCGCGAACAACACTTTATACCATCCTTTTCTGCCACGGAATTTACCGAATTGCAGGTATCAGGAACTTCAATATCAACAGTTGGTGCATTTTCTGCTTCAGGTATTTTCACTTCAAAGCACACAATATTTTCGGGTGCAACGAAAAGCTCTGTTTCCACATTGCCGAATTTACATTCGAGAAGCCCCTTATCAAAATACTGCTTAATATTGTATTGCTCTAAATCCACATTACCTATTCTCAAGCTGCCAACGGCTTTAATTCCTCCATCCTTGTGAACACCGTTAGCAAATTTCCAAAAATCACATTTTGAAATATGAATAATAAGGTCATTTCTATCATTATCAAATACAACCCCAAGGTCACCATTACCGCACATTGCACCCGCAGGGATTTTATGAGCTTCACCGCTGCCGTCTGTGTTTGATGGCTTTGAGGTTATTTCATTAAAATATGTGTTCATTGCATATCACCAACTTTTTTTATTTCAATTTCAGTATCATAATACTGCTCCTGGAAGCTGATTGCCTCTTCAACATCAGCCTTTGAAAATTGACTGTTAACAGGCGCTCCCACTAATTTATCCTCAACATCATTGTGTCTGTGAGCAATGGCAATAATCTCACATTCATATTCTGTAACAGGAACATTGACCCCCATAAGATAAACGTCAAGCTCTTCACCGTCACCCCCGATAACACCGGGAACAAAGCCGTAGTTTATGGGATATGTAAGGGAATAGTTTTCTTTTTTGTGAACATATCCCAGCGGCCTGTCAATTTGTATTACCACACGCTTACCGAGAAAAGAGCTCACTTGTTTTTTTCGTTCCTCAAAATTCATAAAACTAAACTCCTCTTTATACAGAATTCATTTTACTCCGTATTTTGCCAAATCGACCTTGTAATTTGCAACATCAATACCTTCTGCTTCTAATTTTTCCTTTTGCTTTTCTATTCCGCCGAAAGCAAAATTGACAGAAAGCTCACCTTTTGAATTAACAACCTTATAGCAAGGGTATTTTTCTTCTGAGGGGTTATTGTGAAGTATGTTTCCCACAACCCTCGCCAGCTTGCGGTTATTTAAGTGTTCCGCTATCTGCCCGTAGGTCACAACCCTACCCCGAGGTATTGTCAATAAATAAGAATAAACTTTTTCATTCATATTAAATATCCGACTCATTCTAATTGTTTTCACAATAATTTTATCATTGAAATCAAATAAATACAACCCAAATTCTGATTATATGTAGATGGATATTCATATCAAATGTAGAAAAGTTATATACAATATGATATAATTAATTCTGCAAACGCTATTAATAAACAGAATCGGGAGTGAAGCCTTATGGCGTGGTATGATGAAGCTGTTTTTTACCATATTTATCCTTTGGGAATGACGGGTGCACCCAAAGAGAATTCATACAGTGAGCCTGTACACAGACTCAACAATTTATTACCCTGGATTTCTCACATAAAGGAAATCGGTTGTAACGCCATTTATATCGGTCCGCTTTTTGAATCTGTAGGACATGGTTATGAAACAACAGATTATAAAAAATTAGACTCAAGGCTCGGTACAAATGAAGACCTTACAAGCTTTGTAACAGAATGTCACAACCAAGGAATACGGGTGATTCTGGACGGTGTTTTCAACCATACGGGCCGTGATTTCTTCGCTTTTCAGGATATTAAGAAAAACAGAGAAAACTCCGCATATAGGGACTGGTACTGTAACGTAAACTTTTTTGGAAACAACTCCTTCGGTGATGGCTTTTCGTATGAGAACTGGGGCGGATATGACCTTCTTGCCAAGCTGAACCAACATAACCCTGCGGTCAGAGACTATATTTGCGATGTAATCCGATTCTGGGTCAAGGAGTTTGATATTGACGGTATTCGTCTTGACGCGGCAGATGTTATGGACTTTAACTATATGCAGGCGCTCCGCAATGTTGCCAACCTTGTAAAGCCTGAATTCTGGCTTATGGGAGAGGTTA
>JAZULH010000064.1:0-23360 GCA_045602985.1 Acutalibacteraceae bacterium
TCTGTGAGCCAAGGAGTTGCCTTAATTAATTGTCTTCCTAAGACCGCTTGGCCTCCGACTTTTGCTCGCCACGTTTTATTTTTACTAAAGCGTTTTTATTCCCCCGGTAGAACCGGGGGTTTTGTCTTTGCTAAAGATACAAAAAAATTGAAGTCGGATCGTAGCCATGTCGTTCTGTGAGCCAAGGAGTTGCCTTAATTAATTGTCTTCCTAAGCCCGCTTGGCCTCCGACTTACTGCTTTTTGTGGCTTGCCATTGCTCGCCACGTTTTATTTTTACTAAAGCGTTTTTATTCCCCCGGTAGAACCGGGGGTTTTGTCTTTGCTAAAGATACAAAAAGAATGCAATCATCATAACTGATGATTGCATTTTTTTACCATTCAAATTCAGGACGTTGTTTTTCAACATGTTTTGCAGCTTTTAACAAGAACTGTCGCATCGGTTCCATACGGCGCACATAGTAAATCAACAGCTGGGAAAAGCTCTCAAATGTATCAATATCCACGTCAGGAATATCCATAATCATAACCCAGCTTTTGTGCTTAATATACTCTGCGGCAGGGTCATCTGCAGAAAAGCCTCTGGGCATTGTTTTCAGCTTGTCCCCTCCTACCGAAATCCCGCCCTCATTCAACGCCTTTAAAAACTCGTCATAATGCAGGGAAATATAGCTGCGGATATTGTTCATCTGTGCGGTAGAATCACACCACAACCCTGTACCGAAGCAACTTGAACCCGGAAAAACTCGCAAATAGTAGCCTATGGGCATCCAGGATTTGCGATCTGCAGCCACATACGCCCTGAACGCAGGATTATAGGGCGGTCCGTTTTTATGAAAGCGCATATCCTTTGCTATGCGGTACATCCACTCACGTGGCTCCATATACATTATAGACCTTCCGATATCCGGCGCCTCATCATTGAGCATATATCTGAACGCATCAAGAAAGGCAAGAAACTCCTTCCTGGCTTTTTCATAATAATCGTGGTTATCATGAAACCAGGTGCGGTTATTATTTAAGCTTAAATCAGTACAATAGCTGAGTATATTTTTAAAATCCATATTTTATTTCCTTTTTACAGCGGTGGTATTTTGGGGTTGATTCCCACTGATATCTGCTGAAAATTTCACGCAATTTTTATATTTAAAATATCACAAGGAGGAATAAAATGCAATAATATTATTGACAATAAAGATGTAAATAAAGTAAAATTATTTATATAGATACACACACGCAAAATACACCTACGGAGGTTTTTTTATGGCAATTTTCAGGCCCTTCAAGGCACTCAGACCTGTGCCTCAATACGCCTCAAAGGTAGCCGCACTACCATATGACGTTATGAACAGCAACGAGGCAAAGACGATGGTTGAGGGTAACCCATACTCATTTTTACACGTAGATAAGGCTGAAGTGGATATCCCCGAATGTACAGATATTTACTGCCCACAGGTTTATGAAAAAGCCAGAGAAAACCTTTTAAAGCTTGAGCAGAACGGTATATGCAAAACGGATGAAGTTCCCTGTTATTACATTTACCGCCAAATTATGAACGGCAGAGCACAGACAGGACTTGTGGGCTGTGCCTGGGTTGATGATTACATTAACAACCGTATCAAAAAGCACGAGCTCACCCGTGCAGATAAAGAGGCAGACAGAATACGCCATGTAGATACCTGTGATGCCAACACAGGCCCCATATTCCTTTGCTACAAGGGACAGGACAAAATAAACACACTCATTGAAGAATATCAAAAGTGCGAACCCGAATACGATTTTGTCACTGACGACGGCATACGGAATACTGTATGGGTAATTAATGACCAAGGAGTATGCACCGAACTGTCTCAATTGCTGTCACAGGTTGGCGATTACTACATTGCAGACGGACACCACCGCTGTGCCTCTGCAGTTAATGTTGCAAAAATGCGCCGTGAACAAAAGCCTGACTATGACGGCACAGAGGAATTCAACTTTTTCCTTGCTGTGCTTTTCCCTGCCGAAAGCCTGGAAATAATGGACTACAACCGCGTTGTTAATGATTTAAACGGCAACTCCGAAGCAGAGTTTATTGAAAAGATTTCAGATAAATTCCTTATGGAGGATGCGCCCTGCAAAGGTCCTTATCATCCTGAGGCAAAACACAATTTTGGTATGTATTTGGGTAGGAAATGGTACAAACTTACCGCAAAGGAAGGTACATTTGACACAAGTAATCCCGTTGACAGGCTTGATGTTTCCATTTTGCAGAAAAATCTGCTGACACCAATTCTCAGCATTGGGGATCCCCGTACCGATAAGCGAATTGACTTTATCGGCGGAATCAGAGGGCTTGGTGAACTTGAACGACTTGTTGACGGTGGTATGGCAGTTGCATTCTCAATGTACCCCACCACCCTTGAGGACCTTATGGCAATTGCAGATGCAAACCTTATTATGCCGCCAAAATCCACCTGGTTTGAGCCAAAGCTTTTAAGCGGATTATTTATACACAAATTGAAATAATCGGTGATTGATATGTTTATTATAGGCTGTCACCTGTCGAGCTCCGGCGGTTACCTGACAATGGGTAAAGAGGCTGTAAGAATAGGTGCAAATTGTTTCCAGTTTTTTACACGTAACCCCCGCGGAGGTCAGGCTAAGCCCCTTGACCTTGATGACATAAAAGCATTTGAAGAATACCGCAAGGACAACCAAATCCTTGGAGTGCTTGCCCACGCTCCCTACACAATGAATGCCTGCTCCAAGGATGAGAGCCTGAGGGAATTTGCAAGAAACACCATGGCAGATGATATTTCACGCCTTGACCATATAGAAGGTGCTCTTTACAACTTCCACCCCGGCAGTCACGTCGGACAAGGTGAAGAGGTTGGCATACAATACATTGCTGATATGCTCAACGCCGTTTTGTTCCCTGAGCAGAAAACCGCTATTTTATTAGAAACCATGGCAGGCAAGGGCAGTGAAATCGGCAGAAGCTTTGAAGAACTGCGCGCAATCATTGATAAAGTAAGGCTTACTGACAAATTGGGTGTTTGTCTTGATACCTGCCATATTTTTGATGGTGGTTATGATATAGT
This sequence comes from Acutalibacteraceae bacterium, assembly GCA_045602985.1. Lineage (GTDB taxonomy): Bacteria > Bacillota > Clostridia > Oscillospirales > Acutalibacteraceae > DTU089. Next base: position 3,083 of record JAZULH010000064.1, read on the forward strand.
GAATGAGCTTGACAGCGTATTGGAAGAGTTTGATAAGGTAATTGGTCTTGACAGACTCAAAGCAATACACCTTAATGACAGCTTAAATTATCTCGGATGTCACAAGGACCGACACGCAAAAATCGCTGAAGGCGGAATAGGTCTTGATGCAATTGAGCGGATAATTAACCATCCAAGGCTCAAAGCACTCCCCTTCTTCTTAGAGACGCCAAATGACATTGACGGATACCAAAAGGAAATAGAGTTATTGAAAACATTATATAAAGGATGATTTGTATGAAGCCGTTACGGATTTTACTTACACTTTGTATTTGTCTTTTCTCAGCAATCGCTCTTACAGTTACCTCTGCAGCATATTGCAACGGTGATGTTAACGATGATGGTATTTATTCTGTAAACGATGCTCAGCTTACTCTTATTTTTGCCGCAGGCGTAGAAGAGCCCGGATTAGAGGAAGAGTATGCCGCCGATATTAACAGAGACGGCTATATAACAACAGACGATGCGGTAGAAATACTTCGCATTGCCGCAGATTTAAGTGTAGCACCGCCACACGAATATACCGCTTGGTTTACAACAAAAGAGGCTACCTGTACCGAGGATGGCTCCGCATATAGCGAATGTTACATTTGTAACGACATTTTTTACAAAACTATACCTGCTACAGGACATTATGCACCTGAGCAAAACTGCACCTCGGGCGGTATGTGTATGTACTGCGACACATACCTTGAACCCACAGGTCACTCCTTAGTTGACGGAGTGTGCACACAATGCTCATACTCAATTTTAAAGCCCAATATCACTTACAAAGGAAAGAGTATCACCTTCGGCTCAACTCCTGCCACAGTCAAGGGTATTTTAGGAAATCCGCAGGAAGCTCTGACAGACACAATAAGCACAGGCAAGGTAGATGTTTATATCTACTGCAATGACTATGCAAACCTGGGAATTTTCACATTTATAGATAACAAGCTGACTCAGTTTTACTCAAACAACAACACATCCTCTGTTAAGCATAACAACAAGCTATATTCATTAAAATCTGCTGATGCAGACGATATCACAGTTTATGCAGGTGATATTGAAATAACCCAATACATTGACACCCTGAATGAAAATGGTGGGTATGTATACAGTTACCTCGCAACAGTCGGCGAAAGCTACACCTTTGAAGACACCACAGCATTTGCAACTAACGAGAAAATTGTTTTCCATTTAAGTAACGGTTGTCGCGCAATTAACGGTGTATCGCCTTTATTGTACAGTTCACTTGCACACCAATCAGCATACAACCACGCTTACGATATGGCGACAAACAACTATTTTAACCACTATGCACCCAACGGCTCAGGCCCTGCTCAAAGAATGGAGGCCGTAGGCATTGATTGGTATGCTTATGGTGAGAATATTGCGGCAGGCTACAGCAACGCTTATAGGCTTAACAACGGATGGTATAACTCCGAGGGACACAAGGAAGTAATGCTTATGGAGATGCTTGAAAATCTGGGAATCAGCATTGTTTATGATGCCAACTCCGATTTCCAATATTACGCCGTACAAAATTACTATACATAAACTGAAAGCAGAGGTATTCACTATGAATATTTCTGCTTTTAATATTGCAAAACAGAAAAATATATGCTACAATAATTTCCGACAAGTGATGTTTATTATAAGGATGTGGTTTATTTGGCACTTGATAAAAAACGCAGACTAAATAATACAGACAGGCGAGTTAAGCGCACAAAAAAAGCCCTACGGGAGGCTCTGCTTACACTTTTGGAAAACAAGCCTATAAACCAGATATCCGTCACAGAACTCACTAACCTTGCCGATGTTAACAGAGCAACCTTTTACTTTTATTACACAGACCTGTTGGATATGCTGCAGCAGATACAGAATGAGTCCTACCAGGCGTTTGAAGAAATAATCAACGAGTCCACATCCTCAATTACAACCATTGACGGCTTTACCGAATACTGCGAAAGGCTGCTCAACTTCTGTAAGGAGCACGAGTCGTTGGTAAGATTTATAATAAACAACGATGCAAACAACCAGCTTTACAGGCAGATACAAATGCTTATGCTTAACAACATTCCAAACTCCAAGGTTGTTTACCCCGAGGATAATCCTGCAAGATACAGCACAAATTTTATCCTTACCGCAATAGTCGGTATAGTAATCGACTGGATGGATGAGGGTATGATAATACCACCCCACGATGTGGCTGAATTCTGTGCAAATATTTACATTAACGGTTCATTAAAAACAAAGCAGATTTACGCAAAATAAACAATAACAAAAGCTATCAGGATTATTTAAACCTGATAGCTTTTACTATAAAGGGATGCTGTAAAGAAAGCAGAGACTGCATAAAACAGTTCTAATAAAAAGGCTGTAAAAAACTTATCGTTTCTTACAGCCTTTTTTATTTTATTCTACAGATTTAAGCGATTCAACCATACTGATTTTCTTAAGCTTAAAGTGCATAAGCACGTTAACTATTATAGCGAAAACAATAGTAACCGCAGCCGCTATTACAAAGCTTATGGGTTCAAGGTCCGTTTTAAAGGTAAGTGTATCAATATCAACAACACCTACAACCGCAATATTAAGCGGAATACCCAACAGCAAGCCTGCAACAATACCGATAAATGTAAGGAACACATTTTCGCGGTAAATATATGCAGAAACCTCACCATCATAGAAGCCGAGAACCTTAAGTGTGGCAAGTTCGCGTATACGCTCATTAACATTGATATTGTTAAGGTTATAAAGAACAACAATAGCAAGTGCCATAGCCGCAAGTATAAACAGAACAATAACCATATTAAGAGTATTGACTATGTTGTTAAAGTTATCAATAACAACTGTTGTGAAAACTGAACCGTTAACGCCGTCAATTTCATTAATTGATTTTTCAAGTTGAACCTTTGCACCCTGCTCTATATCTGTGGGTATCTGGCAGAACATATTGTTATATTCAAGTGTTCCGCCTGTCACAGACTGGAAGTAAGACGGAGTCATATAAACATAGTGGAAGGCGTAGTTATCAACAATGCCTGTAACCTTAACCCTGTACTCAACAGTACGTGAACCCTCTGTCCACGAAACAGTCAGCAAATCGCCTATACCTGTATCTGTTTTAGATGCAAGCTTTTTGGAAATTACTGCACCATCATCTGTGAACGGAACATCCTTACCATTAATATTAAGGTTAACAAATTTTTTCAGCTCTGCAGGATTCTCCGGAACAAGAATATCAATTTCAAGCTCTTTATCGCTTCTGTCAGAGTAACCCTTACATACCTTCAACCAACCCAGCATTGAGGCTTCAACGTTTTCAAGGGAGCTTATCTCTGCAACTACTTTACTGTCAGAATAACTGGGCTGGCCATCCTTAAGAACAACCTGCAGGTCATACTGGGCAACACCTGTACCCTCGCCGTACTGATTATCAATAACACCGCTTACCGCATCTCGTAGTCCGCACGCTGCGAGCAAAAGTGCGGTACAGCCTGCAATACCGATAACCGTAACAGCAAAACGCTTTTTGTTGCGGAACAGGTTACGCACGGTAACCTTGCCCGTAAAGCTGAGCTTTGACCAGATAAATGTAACCTTTTCAAGGAATACTCTCTTACCTGCCTTCGGAGGCTTGGGTCGCATAAGAACAGCCGGAACATCATTGAGCTCCTTACGGCATGCAAGGTATGCTGCAAGTACGGTTGTACCGATTGCAATGATAATGCCGAGAACAAGATACAATGGCATAATCTCCGCAATAACAGGCGGCATCTCGTACATAATACCCCACGCCGCAAACAGGACAGTGGGAACAACCTTAAATCCAAAGGCTATGCCGAAGATAATACCTATAAAGCTTGCAAGTGCCGAATAAAGAATGTATTTACCTGCAATCATTTTGTTGGAATAACCCAATGCCTTAAGTGTACCCAACTGTGTTCTTTCTTCCTCAACCATACGGGTCATGGTAGTAAGACAAACCATAGTTGAAACTATAAAGAAGAATGTGGGGAAAATGTATGCAAGCCTTACCATATTCTGTGCGGCCTGACCGTAACCTGTATAACCGGGGCTGTCGTCACGGGTGTAAACAGACCAACCAACATTATCATTGATGTTGTCAATAAGGGTTGTACCCTTGTTGTACTTTGTCCTTGCCACACCAAGCTGTGACTCAATCTGCTCTTCGGCTGATTTAATTTTTGCCTCTGCCTCGGCTATTGTATTTTTTATATTCTGATACTGAGTCATTTTAAGAGCAAGAGTTGCCTGTGCAGTCATATACTTAGTTTGAGCCTCAATGGCACCAAACTGAAGCTCATTACCGCTTGACTGTATTTTCTCTTTATATTCCTCTAACTGCTTTTCAGCATCTTTAAGCTTTTTTTCTGCAGCATCAAGCTGAACCTTTGCCGCTGCAAGCTGCTGTTCAGCCGCTGTACACTCAGCGTTTTTGGATTCGTACTCAGCCTTGCCTGCAGCATATTGCTCCTTAGCCACCAATAACTCTGACTGATATTGGTCAAGCAACTGGTCAACCTCAACAATAGCATCTGCCGCCATACCCTGACCCGTAAGATTTGATGCTGACAACAGAATCTTGGCGAGCTCAGGGTTTGTTTCCTCAAGTCTGCCTGCGATTGCATCCAAATCCAAATCCTCCTGAGCAACATCCTGATTTGCCTTTAAGGTTAAAAGTGTATCCTGTGTTGTTTCAATAAGAGTTTGGGTATATTTAATTTCTTTTTCAGCAACTGTAAGCTCAATTGCTGCTGCATCAAGCTTTTTACGGGCATCGTCTGCCATAGATTTTTTAGAGTTATACTCTGTCTGCTTATTGGCAAGCTCTACCTGACCTTGGGAAACTGATGTTACCTTGGCATTATACTCATTAACTGCGGCAACATAGTCGTTACTGCCGCTCTGAAGCTGTCCCTGAACCTTGGCATACTCAGTATCCATCTGAGTTTGCGCATCCTGCAGCTGCTGTGCACCTGTTTTTTCAAGCTCGTAAAGCTCAGCTAACTGTGCTTTACCCTCATCCAGCTGTGCACCAACAGTTGCCTCTGCTTTATCTATCTGCTGCTTTGCAGATGCAACCCTCTGCGGAAGTCCGATAACCAGTCTTGAACGTGCTTCTGCAGATAATTGCTCCGCCGCAACTGCAATTTCCTGGCGTTTTGATTCAATAAAATCGTCGTATTCGTCAGTATATGCCTCGAATTCATCTGCTCCTTCAAGGGTTATGTATGCCTCGCTGTAATATGTTATATCCTCAGTAAAAGCATCGTTATTAACATAAATAAAGTCACCAAGCTTACCGCTACCTGCTGTTGTAACGCCACGCTCATAGGAAACCCAATAAGGGGTCTTTACAATACCGACAATTTCAAACTCATTGTGCTTAAGGTAGTAGCTGATATCCTCGTTATCACCTGTAACGCGAATTTTGTTACCGATAACAAACTGTTCAGGTGTTGTAAGACCGCTGCAGGTAACAACACATTGGTTAGATGCCTCAGGATACCTACCCTCTACAAGGTCGAGTCTGTTAATGTAATTAGGGTCATCTGCACCATTTTCAAAATTAACGGCACTCATAAGGTCCAGTCCCGAAACCCTGATTGTAAGCTCGGAACCATCAATATCAACAATACCCTCATATTCGCCCTGTGCATTGGGAGTCTGAACATAACCGTCCACAAACTTGACACCCATAACAGATTCTACGCCCTCAAGATTGCGCACCTTTTCCAAATCCTCATCATAAAGACCCAGATAGGATTGCAGTCGCAGATCCATAAGATTGTAATCGTCGTAATACTTATTTGCTGTGTTGACCATATCCGGTCCTACAGCATTCAAACCACAGAAGAGTCCGCTACCCATCGCAACAATAGCAATAATTGAAATAAATCTGCTTACCGTGCGTTTTATAGAACGGAAACTATCTGTAATATAGGCATTTGTCATTTTCAAATTATCCTTTCAAAGATAGTTTACCATTCAATATCATCAACGGACATAGGATTGTCATTAGTCTGAATATCCACAACTCGTCCGCTTTTCATAGAAATAACTCTGTCAGCCATAGGTGTAAGTGCCTGGTTGTGAGTAATAACTATAACAGTCATACCTGTTTCACGGCTGGTATCCTGCAAGAGCTTAAGAATCTGCTTACCTGTGTTGTAATCAAGAGCACCTGTGGGCTCGTCGCACAAAAGGAGCTTCGGATTCTTGGCAAGTGCACGTGCAATTGATACACGCTGCTGCTCACCACCGGAAAGCTGTGCCGGGAAGTTATTAAGACGCTCACCCAGACCTACCCTTTCAAGAACCTTGACAGGGCTTAATGCCTTTGTGCCGATCTGTGTTGCAAGCTCCACATTTTCAAGAGCTGTAAGGTTTGGTACAAGGTTATAAAACTGGAAAACAAAACCAACATCGAAACGCCTGTACTCAATAAGGCGCTTGCTGTCATACTCATTAACCAGATCACCTGCAACACGCACCTTGCCGTCATCGCAGTCATCCATACCGCCCAGAATGTTAAGTACGGTGGTTTTACCTGCACCGCTGGCACCAACAATTATGCAGAACTCACCTTGTTCAACATTAAATGTTACACCATCGGCGGCATTTATAACAATTTCGCCCATTTTGTATCTCTTGTAAACGGAGTCAAATTCAATAAAGCTCATTTAATTCAGCCTTTCAATTAATTTTTACATATACAATACATTTTACAATATTACACCCTACAAGTCAATAAAATAATGGAGTAATATTATGTTAATATTGTTAAGAAAGTGATTTGTATATTTCACCCATAACACGGGATGCAATCGGCAGTGCTGTCTGTGAGCTCCAACCGCCGTTTTCTACAACAACCACTATGGCAACGGGACATTTCGGGTTTTGCGAATAGCCCATAAACCACCCGTGAGGTTTTTTACTGTCTTCAACCTCGGCAGTACCCGTTTTGCCACACATAGAAAGCCCCTCAAACTTACTGTCACCGTAATTATCCGTAACAACAAAACGCAGCATTTCATCAACTGCAGAGGCAGTTTCAGGTGTAAGATACGTTACACTCTCTGTTTTGTGCTGTGCAACAACCTTACCTGCAGGTGTTACCAGCTCTGACACACTGTACGGCAAAACAGCCACACCGTCATTGGCAATACTGCCAAGCACAGTCAACATATGGTACGGGTTAACAAGTGTAGTATATTGACCTACGCCTGCCCAGGCAACATCGCCTGCCGTTGCTCCTGTCAAATCAAATCTGCTTGCATTTGTTTTCTGATTACCGAAATCAAATTGCTTGCCAAAGCCGAATTTTACGGCTGTTTCAGTCAATTTATCTGCCCCGATTTCATTTGCAAGGTGTGCATAAGCACAGTTACATGAATTCGCAAGACACTCCTTAAAATTCATTTCACCGTGAATATTGGGACAGGTTACCTTTACCCCGTCGATAACTGTTTTGCCTGTGCATTTGTAGGTAAAGCTATCAGCATCAGGCAGATTTTCCACAGCAGATGTGGCAGTAATTATTTTAAATGTTGAACCTGGAGTATACATACCGTCAATAAGACGATTCAGGTACAAGCCCTCGTATTTACCGCTTTCATCGGAATCAATCTCCTCCTGAGAGGGTTTATTTTCAATATCGTAGTTGGGACTTGAAACAGAGCAGATAAGTTCACCCGTTTCATAGTTATACGCCGCAACAACACCGTTTTTACCCTTAAGTGCATCATAAGCAACAGCGCAAACCTGAGCATCAATAGTAAGCTTGACATCGTTACCTCTGCCGTATTTCTTAAGAGAATATAACCCTGTTACGGGGTTATAGCCTGTAAGCTTTGTTTTATATGCAGTCTGCACTCCTGATGAAATATAGCCCTCGGTATCGCCAACAATATGAAGAGTAGCACGCCTTATACGTTCAGACTCGCTATAACAACGATCCTCGCCATCTGTATAAGCAAGCAGCTCACCGTTCCTGTCGGTAACATTACCTGCTGCAATAAAGCTACCTGCCTCGTTAAGGTGTTCGTTAGCACGCATGGTTGCCCATTTCTCGCCATAGAGGAAAAATCTTGATGCAAGCACGCCAAGACCTGACACAACAATGGCTACAAGAACCAATACAGCTATACTTCTTTTGGCTGTTGTTCTCATTTAGCATCAACCTCCTTAGAAGCGAGCACCTTGAAGCTTGCAAAAGATCGAGTATCAATACTCTTTATATACGCAAGCAGACAAAAACAGCTTATTATACTTGAACCGCCCTTGCTGACAAAGGGTAATGTAACACCCGTTAAGGGCAGTAAATCTGTTATACCGAATATGCTGAGCATAGACTGGAACAGCATCATACTTATGGCTGCAACACCGGCAATAGTATAAAAGGTCGATTTACTCTTTTTGGCGTTTATAACTGCCCAGACTGCAATTGCACAATAAGTAAGCGGAATTAAAAAGCCCATTATTATGCCGAATTCCTCGCACACTACACCAAAAACCAAATCCTCGGAGGCGGCAAAAATGTTACGCAGTTCACCATTACCGAGACCCAGACCGAACAGACCGCCCGAAGCGGCATAAATAAGGGTACGTGTTTGTTGGTAACCGCCCTCGTCCATATACTCCCAGACGTGGAGATATGTAGAGAAACGGCTTGCAACATAGGGCTTGAACACCAATATAAGGGCTGCGCCTATTGCTGCAGCACCACACACGAGAATAATTGTCTTAATATCACCCGAACGCATAAATGCAATTACAATAAAAGTGAAAAAGAATATAAGTGCTGTACCGAAGTCATACATAAGGAAGAGCTCTCCCACGCAAACTGCAGCAAAAACAATATACAGAGTCAGGTTTCTTATAGACTGCAATTTTTCCAGAGTTGCAGCTCCCGCAAAAATAAACGCTACCTTGACAAGCTCGCTTGGTTGAATTGAAATACCACCTAAAAAGAGCCAGTTTTTTGCACCGTTTGTTGTCTGTGCAAGCAAAAGTGTTACACCGAGAATAAGTATTGATGCGCCTGCAAGCATCCAACGGATTGCCTTCATTGTTTCTACAAAACGCAGAACAAGCAGAATACCGCAAAAGCACACAACACCGAGAACTACTGCCAAAAACTGCTTCAGAACCGCATCGGGATACATACTGCCCACTATGGCAAGTCCCACAGAAGAGAACATAAAAGCAATCATTTCGAGTTCAAAATTGTGAATCCTTAACACATACGTCGCAAAAGCAAAGTACAGCCATTGTAATGCAATATAACCGAGATACACAGCAACTACAACACCGTGCAGTTCACCATCCGGGTACATATTCAGCATCATTGCACAAAGGTTAAACAAGGCTATGAGTAAAAGCGTCACTCCGTAAGAAGGTCTGCCCGGAAGCGGGCTTTTATCCTTTATGAATTTGTATTTTGCTTCGTGAAGCATATACTCTATGCCGCCGATATTTATAACATCCCCATTGGACAGATATGACTTTTTGTCAATTTTCTCTCCATTAACTGTAACACCGGATTTTGAAAAAGTATCAAAAATAACAAAGCCTTTATTTCTGTATGCAATAACGGCATGGAGCCTTGAAATGGTATCAAACGGAAGAACTACGTCGCATTTTTTATTGCGTCCGACAGAGGTTTCGCGCTCATACAGGGAAATAGTTTCATTAGTAATTGTGTTAACAAGTTTTGCCCTGATCGGATCTGTGGTTTTCTTAAAAAACATGGCCACAAGCATACGAACCACAACAAACAGAGCAATGCCCAGCATTACATAACGCATAACAGGTGCCATTGCCGCAATCATATCAACCATAACAATACCTCCTTAACAAAACATAATATCCAATGATATTATAATACCATATAATTTGTAAATAATCAACGCAGACAATACCTTTAAATGTTAATGAATTGATAAGAAAGTGTAAATTTAATTTACTGACTTGAGGAGGTGTTTATATTTCCTTGACATCCGCTGTCAAATTAGGGTATATTTATACTCAAGGAAATACGGAGGCGAATAATATGTCAGTAAAAAAATTAATTTACGGCGTTATGAACGGCAAGGACGTTCACGCTTTTATTATTGAAAATTCTCAGGGTGCAAAGGCACAGATAATTGAAAAGGGTGCTACACTCGACAAGCTCTTTATAAAAGATAAAAACGGCGATTTTATTGATGTCCTTGTAGGACACGATACACTCGACGGTCACATAAATCGCAGCGACTACCAGGGTGTAATTGTTGGTCAGTATGCTAACCGTATCAAGGGCGGTACATTTACAATAGACGGTACTCAATACAATGTAACCTGCAACGAAAAAGGTATAACCTGTCTTCACGGAGGCGGTGAGTACAGCTCTGCCCATTGGGACGGCAAGGCAATTACAGATAATTCCGTTGAATTCACATATTTAAGCCCTGACGGCAAAGAAGGCTTTCCGGGTAATGTAAAGGTGTGTGTTACTTACACCCTCACAGACGATAACCGACTTACCATAGATTACAAGGCTGTTTCTGACAAAAAAACCGTTATCAACCTTACCAACCACGCATACTTTAACCTCAACGGTTATGACAGCGGTGATATTTTAAACCACACCCTTACAATCAATGCGGATCGCTTTACTGCCATTGATGAAACAAGCATTCCCACAGGTGAGCTACCCGTTGTAAAGGATACTCCATTTGACTTTACACAGGCAAAAACCATCGGCAGAGATATTGACAGCAACCATCCACAAATCAAAAACGGTATGGGCTATGACCACAACTTCTGCATTGCAGATTACGACGGAACACTTAAAACAATAGCGGTTGCAACCGGTGACAAAAGCGGTATTACAATGACAGTAAAAACAGATTTACCCGGTGTACAGCTATATACAGGCAATTTCCTTGACGGTTCGGTTATAGGTAAGGGCAATAAGCCGATTACAAAACGCAGTGCATTCTGCCTTGAAACACAGGTCTACCCTGACTCCCCCAACCATCCCGAGTGGCACAAATGTATTTTTGATGCACAGGAAGAATATTCCACCACAACAGAGTTTGATTTTTCGCTATAATTGTTGACGATTGTCGTTTATTTTGATATAATACTTTAGATATGCTTTTACGAAAGGAGATGTGAATTATGAAAAACATCAACAGATTTTTATCTGCAGTTTTAACGGCAGTATTGTTTTCTGTTGCTATGATTCCGTCTGCTTCCGCAAAAGATTTTGCACCTAAGTTTGATGCAACCAACATAGGTGTTCAGACTCAATACCTATATTCTGAAAACAACGTTTCGTGGCTACGTAAGTTAGTTATCAAGGAGGATATGCTTTCATCATCGGGCATATTAAACGAAGCTGTGCTTCACCCCGTTACAGACTATCCCTACACAACCGATGCTCCCCACTTCAAGGCAGAGGTTGAGGAATGTGTTAAAACCTACACCCTTGATGAGGAATCACAAAAAGCAGCATATATATATGTACTTAACCAGATAGGCGCTCTTACTGTAATATCAGAGCCCACCACCTCCAACGAAACAAAAGCTGATTGGTTGCGCCAACAGGGTATTATTATTACAGAAGAGGACGAGGCTGACGCTGACAAAGTTCTCCTTATAAGTGCACTTTACGCTATGATGCGAAATGACCTTTACTATGTTTATAAAGGCGAGCACTTTACAATCCCGCAGGGAACACCTCTTGAAGAGGCTGTGGTAATGTATATTGCAGCACTTTCAGGTCACGAGAACACGCTTACCTCATTCATCCTCAAATTCTTTGGTACGGGTTCCTTCGGTAGTCTTGAGGATTACATTTATTACACATCATTGATGGCACTTTACACTAACGGCTACGTTTCTGCAGTTGAGGTACCTACACTCCCCAGGGCCGAGGTTTTCCGCAGACTCGCTATTATGACCATACGCAATTACGGTCTTGCCATTGATGCAGAAAATGCTACCACAGAAGAGCTCCAGCAAAAGTACCTTACAGCCATGCTCGGTACACATTACAGAGTTTCACTTGACCCGTCATCCCTTGTAAAATCCAACTCTATACAGGGTATACCGTACTACATATTGCAAAGAATGGCATCGGAGGATGCTAACCTTACAATATCGCACACAAGATACTCATACGAGCAATGCTTCGATCTTGTTCTTAAGAAAACTACACGTTTTGACCTTGAAAAGGAGTTTTATTCAGATATATATGAATATAACCTGTACCTTGAAAGTAAACGCGACAACATCTCTATTAATCCGACACCGCTTAACGCTACATCCGCCATTACCATAAACAACACTCCCGTGGTAGGTGCTCAGTATTCTAAAGTTGAGTTAAGAGATGCTGCTATACAGGCAATTACAATTGTTTCAAAGTACACAGTTAATAATAAAACTACTACTTCCACATACAAAATCAATGTTATTCAGGGAACGACACCTCCCCCTGACAGCGATCTGACAGGTCTTGTTCCAACATACGGTACTACAAATCCGCCTGCCACAGATCCCAACGGCAATGTGGTTATCACACTCCCCTCGTTACCTGCAGCTTTACCATATGTTACAGGTGTAAACGGAGTTGCCTCTAACCTTATCGGCAAGGTTTTATCACTTAATGATAAGGGTCAGCTTGTTGACCAGGACGGTAACATAATCAGTCAAGGTAACATTCCGACTCTGCCTGACGGATACAAATATGTTTTGGGTGATGACGGTATTATACAAGTAGTGCTTATGAACGAGGAGGAAACAAACGCTGCAGGTGAAACCGACATTACAACAGAAGAAGAGCAGATACGCTCAGTGGTTATTATCGGCTCATTGGTACTGTGCGTTTTACTTATACTGGCACTTATTGTTACACTTGTAATTATAAAAAAACGCGGTTCCGAAGCAGAAAAAACCAAAGCCCGTCGCAATAAGGAAAAAGCCAAAAAAGCTAAACTTGAAGCCAAAGAAGCAAAAAAGGCACAAAAAAAGAAAAAATAAACTTCATTGATTTCAACGGCAACAAGGCATAAAAGTCCCTGTTGCCGTTATTGTTTTAAGTTCATTAGTTTTTATTTTAAAAATTGTTCATATATTTTCATACAAATTGGTATATAATTACATTATAACCTTTTAAAGTATTTTTCGAATATACAAGTAAAGCTCACGTCCTTAAAGGAATGTAGATTTTACTTTATTTCAAGGAGGATTAAAATGGCAAACGCGAAAATCCTGATAGTTGACGATGATGTTAACATATGTGAACTCTTACGCCTCTATCTTGTAAAGGATGGTTTTGATGCCGAGGTTGTTACAGACGGCATAACCGCCATAAACACTTTCAGCACCATTCAACCCGACCTTATACTGCTTGATATTATGTTGCCCGGCATGGACGGTTGGCAGATTTGCCGTGAAATCAGAAAGACCTCTCAGGTTCCGATAATTATGCTCACAGCCAAAGGCGAAACCTTTGACAAGGTGCTTGGTCTTGAGCTTGGTGCAGACGATTATATTACAAAGCCCTTCGAGACCAAGGAGGTTGTTGCACGAATCAAGGCTGTGCTCAGGCGTTCAGGTACCCAAACTGCTGCCGCAGAGGCAGTAAAGGAGGTTGCCTTTGACAAATTGGTAATTAACCTCACAAACTACGAGCTTAAGGTTGACGGCAATACGATTGACACTCCCCCCAAGGAGCTTGAGCTTATTTTCCATCTGGCAAGCAACCCCAACAGAGTATACACTCGCGACCAGCTTCTTGACGAAGTGTGGGGCTTTGAATACTATGGTGATTCCCGTACTGTTGACGTCCACGTTAAACGCCTCAGAGAAAAATTAGAGGGTGTTTCAGACAAGTGGGAATTAAAAACCGTATGGGGCGTAGGCTATAAATTTGAAACAAAATAAAAAGGTGATTTTATGAACCCACCCAAGAGCAAAAAAGGCACCTTTTTCTTCAAATACTTTTTCATATTCTCAGCTATTGTTCTCACAAGTTTTTTCATTATAGGTATTGCATTGATGGTATTCGTGGGTAACTTTCTGACCACACAGATACTGACAGACACCCGCAACAATGCAACACAGCTCGCAGATATGTCTGAAGAGCTTATGGGGTCGCAATTTATCCAGACTAACCCCGAGGGTGCTGTTATGGTGCTTTGTAAAAACATTACCCTTATGGCACAATCCACAGGCTCCGATGTTTACATTTGCGACAAAGACGGACATACGGTAATCTGCCCTGAGACTCTGGATGGATTTGAACTACGCCTGGAACACATTTGCGACACACACAAGGCTTACACAATACCCGATACTTATGTACAGCGCGTCAAGCATGGCAGAGTTTCCGAATTCACATCTTTAGGCACAGTTTACGAAAGTAATTACTGTGTATCGATGGAGCCGCTTTATGTTAACAATTCATACACCGGCTTTTGTGTTGTGGCAACACCGTTGACCGGCTCCATAACCCGCAATCTTGAAAAGATTTTCGTTATGTTTGTGCTGTCGGCAGCAATTGCCCTTGTAATTGTTACCATTGTAGTTTACTATATGACAGGCAAAATCGCAAAGCCGATACGTAATATGGAAATTGCAACCAGCTGCTATTCTTTGGGTGATTTCACCTACAGAGTACCTGAGTTGAAATCTGACGATGAGCTTGCCCATCTGGTAACGAAGTTCAATGCGATGGCATCGGCACTATCACAGCTGGAGGATTCACGCCGTAGCTTTATTGCCAATGTTTCACACGAATTCAAAACTCCCATGACGACTATAGGCGGTTTTATTAACGGCATACTTGACGGAACAATCCCCCCCGAAAAGCAACCCTATTACCTTAACATAGTATCGTCTGAAATCAACCGTCTTTCACGTATGGTTACAACGATGCTGAATATTTCAAAAATTGAAACCGGCAATGTTGATATGAACATTGAAGGGTTTGACATTGTACCCAAGCTTGTTACAACATTCCTGGGCTTTGAACAGCTTATTTCAAAAAAGAGTATTGAAATTGTAGGTCTTGAAGAACTTGATAAAACTACTGTCCACGGAGACAGCGCCATGATTGACCAGGTTATATACAACCTTGTTGATAACGCTGTTAAATTTACCGACCAAGGCGGAAAAATCACAGTCAATACAGCTACAGACAAAAAACACTCGTACTTTGCCATTACCAACACCGGCAAGGGAATACCTGAAGCAGATATTGACAAGGTGTTCGACAGATTCTATAAAGTAGACCAATCACGCAGTACAGATGTTAAAAGCACCGGCTTGGGTCTTTACCTTATTAAAACCATAGTGAGTCTCCACAACGGCACTATCACGGTAGAAAGCCAGCCCGACTCTTACACCAGGTTCACCGTAAAATTACCTAAATAGTTTATAAACAATTAAATATATAACATATAATCATTCATATTTTTCTGCTATATTCATAGCAGGAACGGAGGAATATCAATGGACGATAACTTTAATAATATCCCAACAGGCAACGGCGCTCCCATCGGCACACCTCAGCAAGGAGAGCCTGCACAGCAGTCTGCTCCTGCATACGAACAGCCCCCTGTTCAGCCATCACCCACTGCATACAATACGGCTCCCGTAAATCCCAACCCCTACTATGCGCCCTCATACCAACCTGCTTACACTCAGCCCCCTCAAGGTAATCAGGCTGCACCGCAAGAACAGGTTGTTTATGCGCAAACAAATATGGTTACAAAAAAACCGAAAAAGAAAAAGAATATCGGTAAAATCATTTTTATTTCCATTATCTGTGTTTGTATAGTATTCGCCTCAATTGGTCTTGGTGCTACACTTTCAGGCAACAAGCCCTCAGCAAATACCGAAACATCCAAGGCAACAAACACCCAGACCACAGGTCAGGGCGCCAACGCCAACACACAGGATTCCCCAATATCATTTGAAAAATATTCAGGCAAGGGTGCTATGACCCCTGAACAGGTTTATGAATATGTTAAAGAAATAAATGTTGGTGTACTTGTTTATGCGCACAACCAAAAAGCAGGTGAAGGCTCCGGTATAATTGTGGGCGAGGACCCCACCGGTAAATACACATATATCCTTACTGCCGCACACGTTATTGCAGATGCAGGTGTTGATATCCAAATACAATTCTTTGACGAAACTGAGGAAGAAGCCACGATCGTGGGCATTGATTCCAAAACTGACATAGGTGTTGTAAAGGTTGAAAAGACAGGCTTTAAGGCTGCTATATTCGGCAACTCTGACAAGCTGACAGTTGGTCAGACGGTTTATGCCATAGGTAACCCTGGCGGAACAGAGTTCTTTGGTTCGTTCACAAGCGGTATGATTAGTGCAATCGACAGACCTGTACCCACAACAAACAGCTCATACGATCTTCCCTGTATTCAGCACAATGCCGCAATAAACCCCGGCAACTCCGGTGGTGCACTTGTAAACGAATACGGCCAGGTTATCGGTCTTAACTCCTCCAAAATCTCCAGCACAGAGTATGAGGGTATGGGATTCTCAGTTCCCAGTAACACAATGATACAGGTGTACAATGAGCTTATCAAAAACGGCTATGTTTCAAACAGACCTATGCTCGGCATAACATACTCACCTGTTTCCAGCGACTACACATATGCCACCGTTGCATGGAAAAACAATCTTCCCTACGGCTCTATTGCCATTGCAACAATTAACGAATACAGCGATGTTGCAAACCACGGTATACAGGTTGGTGACATTATCACCGCAGTAAACGGCAAGGACCTTGAAACCACCGATATCCTTCTTGAAGCAATTGAGAATGCTAAGGTTGGCGACACAATTGAGCTCACCGTTTGCAGACTGGGAAGAAGCGGTTCAATTGCAGATACATTTACAGCTGAAGTTAAGCTTGTTGAAGACAAAGGCAACAATGTTGTTGAAGAGCCCGAAACACAGTACGACCCCTTCGGTAGCTACTTCGGTGACTTCGGTTATTAATAACAATCAAAAATCCGTTTAAGGTTTTCACCTTAAACGGATTTTTTTATTTCTCTTCAATCTTATTCCAACGGTCAATACCTGCACGTTGCATTGCTCCGACAATTCTTTCAGGAACATCCCCGAACTGTTCGCTCAGCGCCTGAATAAGCTGCTTTACATCCTCTCGCTTAGTCTTTTCATTAGCAGGACATTTACTCTCTATAACAGGCAGAGAGAGTCTTTGTGCAGCAGACTCCGCTTCACGCTCACGAACATAGATAAGAGGTCTGATCATTGTAAGATCCCTGCGTGAAAGATATGTTACAGGTGCAAAACATCCCACACGGCTTTCTATAAGCAAATTCATAAGAAATGTTTCTGCCGCATCATCAAGGTGGTGTCCCAAAGCAATCTTGTTGCACCCCAACTCCTTGGCGGTATCGTGCAATATGCCACGCCTCATACGTGCACACAGGCTACAGGGATTGGGTTCTTTACGAACCTCGAAAATAATTTCATATAAATCGGTTGGCTTAACCACATACTCAATACCGTAGCTGTCACACATTTTCCTGATTTCAGAAAAATCACCATCTACACAGCCAAAGCGCATATCAAGAGTAACAGCAACAATGGTAAAGTCCACAGGGTAGAACCGCTTTAATTCGCACAATGCTTTTAAAAGCAGTAGCGAATCCTTTCCACCTGAAACACCAACAGCAATTTTGTCGCCGTCGCTAATCATTTTGTAATCATCAACAGCCGCCCTTGTGCGACTTACAATACGCCTCATATATTATCCTCGTTATCCGTTGATACTTCGGTAGCAGGTTCATCGTCCTTTTCCTCATCAACAATGGCATCTTTTACGCTGTCCTCCCCGTCCGTCAAGGTGGTTTGTATTTCGTCATCTTCCTTTGGCACACGCTTAAGTGTAACAATAAGAATAATAATAGCAACAACAAGAAGAACACACAGAACGGTAATATAAACCATCTTTCTGCTTTCCTTTGCCTGCTCCTCCTCAACCTCAACATCCAGGTAAACCTCGTCATACTCATCCATTTCTGAAATATCCGTATAACGCTTATTTACATCAATCTCCAGTTCAAAATCCGGCATAGCACTTGCTTCCTCTGCAAAGCAGGGCACACACAATGACAATGCTATTACACAACTAATGAATAAAGCAACAATCTTTTTCATAGCACACCAACCTTATATTTTTTTGCAGGCACTTTCCAGACGCTCCAGGGCACCTACAAGCATTTCACGAGGACAAGCCACATTAAGACGTGTGTAACCTCTGCCCCCATCACCAAACCAAAAGCCAGGGTCCTGAATAATGCCACAATCATTCTGCAGGAATAAATCCAACTCCTTATCATCCATACCAAGACCGTGCATATCAAGCCATACAAGGTATGTCCCCTGACAGTCAATCATATCTATTTGAGGTATACGTGCCACACACTCTTTAACCGCCTTTATGTTATCATCAACATACCTGTTCATTGCATCCAGCCAATAATCACACTCTGTATATGCACTGATTGTAGCGGAACGTGACACACAGTTTATGCAACTGTATCCGTCAGCAGTAAGCTGTTTTTGAAAACGCTCACGCAGATTCGGTGATGAAATAATTATATTGGAGGTACCCAATCCGGCAAGGTTGAAGCTTTTGCTGACAGCTGTGCAAATAACTGTGTTTTCAGAAAACGCAGAATCAATATTGTTAATAACCGTGTGTTCGTGACCTTCTCTTATAATGTCAAAATGAATTTCATCCGAAACAAGCACAACACCGTACTTGAGACAGATATCGCCCACTCTTTTTAATTCTGCCTTAGTCCACACCCTGCCAACGGGGTTATGAGGACTGCACAGAAGCATCAGCCTGACGTCAGGTTGGGAAGCAATTTCTTCAAGCCGTTCAAAATCCATCACGTAACTGTCATTCACCCTTACTAATGGATTATCCGCAACCACTCTGCCATTATTTTCAATAGAATTTCTGAACGGATAATACACAGGTGACTGAATAATCACTCTTTCCCCCGGCCGGGTAAACGCCCTTATGGCGGTGTTTATGGCAAAGACAACTCCACCAACACAAGTAATCCAATCATTTTCAATATAAAAATTGTGCCTACGACCAAGAAACTCTTTCACCGCATCGCGGTAAGCATTATCTGCATCGGTATAGCAGAAGAAGCCTTTTTCCGCAAAATCGCTGATTGCCTTACGAACCTGAGGAGGCGTCGGGAACTCCATATCCGCAACAGAAAGCGGATAGGCACCACGTTCTATCAAGCCTTCGGGAACAGTTGTATCCCATTTGTAGGAGCCTGTTCCGCATCTGTTAAAAACTTTATCAAACATACAATTAACCCTTTATGAATAATATTGATGATGCGAGTAAAACCTGACCTGCAAAATATGTGACAATGTTAAAAATCTTAACAGGATAATTCTTTTTCAGTCCACCAAACATTATAATACCCAGCACTACATCGGACAAAACGAAGCATAAGGAACCAAGACAAAGAACTATCAAAGCTACAACACCATACTCGCCGCCTGAAAGCATATAATTAAGTCCCAGGGCAGTTGCCTTTATAAACATTGTTACGAGAACCAAAAAATAGAAGCCCATACCGAACTTTGTATACCAGCCCGGCATAACAACCTTAAGCTTATACGCCCCTATACATGCCGCAACAGCAAAGGCTATTGCTACCGCAAGTTCAGCAATATTCACCTGGGAATAATCGGGGAAAAGGCTACTGATTGCCCGAATATAAGCACTTATGTACACAAAATGACCGATAAGAAAGCTCATAAAACCTATTATAAAGCAGGTCTGGGTAGAGTTAACATGGAGAAAGAAATCACCAATCCATCCAAAAGCCAACCCAAGAAGCATAGTGTACGCAAACTCCGAATGATTGTCCGCTATAAGGACAGACAGAACACCCACCGCAACAAATAATGTTGCACAGATCATTTTAAGTACAAGGGATTTCCACGAGGGATTGGGCCACATAACCTTAAGAAACAAGGGCACAAAAACAAATTCTAATGCACAGCATACGCCCAATAAAATATACAATGCCACAATCAACACCTCATTCATCCAATATAAAACCATTGTAACACATACCTTCTGAAAAGGCAATAAACAAAGAAAAAGGCTGCAAAAAACTAATTGTTTTTACAGCCTCTT
>JAZULH010000065.1:0-19560 GCA_045602985.1 Acutalibacteraceae bacterium
CTCACACACACCTTACTCAAGAAGCCATGGTGACCTTAATCTTATCGGTGCTCTCCTTAAGTTCATAGGTGACTCTACAGGTGCAGGCGTTCTTTCTAAGATTGCTTACGGTATCGGTCCAGATAACGGTATCAGCCTTGGTCTTATCGGTAACTTCCTTGACCTTGGTTCTCTCGGCGATGACCTCGCAAACATTCCGGGTCTTGTTCTCGAACTTGTTTACGATATGCTCGTTTTCAAAAAATATTGTTAATATAGACAAATATTGATGTAAAGGTAATTAACTTAACACCGTTAAAACCGCTACAAATCAAAGGTTTAAGAGATGTTTTAACTTTTTGTTTTTCTCTCATATTCCTCAAATATTTTTCCGTTTGCATACTCTAAAACGCTACTGTAAAGTCACGCACCTTTACTTTTTGCTCCAAAAAAAGATTGAAATCAACGCCGTTAATATCACCATTTGTTAATATTGCACAAATCGTTTTTTGTAAAAACACAAACACCCTACAAACACCTCTGCTTTGCAAACCGCACATAAAAACTACTTCTACTTTATACAATGTTAACGAAAAAGCGTGTTGATGGTCATTTCCTGCAATTTACCCTTGAAAAATGGCACCTTAATAATGTATAATTTTGCTAGTATTTTTATTTTTTGACACACGACACATTTAAGGGGTATTTTTATGAAACTGCTTCAGGATAAAATTGTTGCCGAGGGTGTTGCCATCGGCACCGACATACTCAAAGTTGATATGTTCCTTAACCACCAGATAGATGTTGAACTCCTGGACGAAATGGGAAAGGAATTCTGCAGACTTTTCAAGGATTGCGGTGCCAATAAGGTTGTTACCATTGAATCCTCCGGCATAGCAATTGCAGTCTTTGCCGCAAGGTATCTGGGTCTGCCTGCCCTGTTTGCAAAAAAAAGCAAGCACAAAAATGTTGGCGACGATGTTTACTCTGCCAACAGCTATTCCTTTACCCACGGCAAGGAATACACAATGGTCGTTTCAAAAAAATATCTCAGCAAAGAGGACAAGGTTCTTATTATTGACGATTTTATGGCAGGCGGTAATGCCTGCAACGCCCTTATTGACATCATCAACCAGGCAGGTGCACAGGTGGCAGGAATCGGTATTGCCATTGAAAAGGGCTTTCAGCCCGGCGGAGATACTCTGCGTGAGAAGGGCTACAACATCAGGTCTTTAGCAATTGTAGAAAGTATGAATGATGGTAAAATCACATTCAGAAACGACGATTGCTGAGCATATATTCCAAAACGGAGGTAAAAAAGAATGAAAAAATTCAACAAAGTTCTCGCTCTCTGTCTTGCACTTGTACTTGTTGTAGGCTGTTTTGCAGCTTGCGGCGGTTCAGGCACAGAGGATGAAACAAAGGCTCCTGCTGACGAAAAAGTAGCAGTTAAGGTTGGTTTCATCTTCCTTCATGACGAACAGTCAACTTATGACAAGAACTTCATGGATGCTGCAAAGGCAGCTTGCGAGGAAATGGGTGTTGAATACGCCCAGAAAACACAGATTCCTGAGTCAAAGGACTGCTACGATGCTGCTGTTGAGCTTATTGAGGTTGACGGCTGTAACGTAATTTTCGCAGATAGCTTCGGCCACGAATCCTTCCTTATTGATGCTGCTAAGAAGTACACTGATGTACAGTTCTGCCATGCAACCGGTACACAGGCTCACACAGCAGGTCTTGCTAACTTCCACAATGCTTTCGCATCTATCTACCAGGGCAGATACCTTGCAGGTGTTGCTGCAGGTCTTAAGCTTAACGAAATGATCGATGCCGGCAAAATCACTGCTGACAAAGCAAAGATGGGTTATGTTGGTGCTTTCACATTCGCAGAGGTTATGTCAGGTTACACATCATTCTACCTTGGCGCAAAGTCTGTTTGCCCCTCTGTAACAATGGATGTTAAGTTCACAGGCTCATGGTATGACGAACAGCTTGAAAAAGAGGCTGCACAGGCTCTTATCTCCGGCGGTTGCGTTCTTATCAGCCAGCACGCTGACTCAATGGGTGCTCCCACAGCTTGTGAAACTGCAGGCGTTCCCAACGTTTCTTACAACGGTTCAACAATCGCTGCTTGCCCCAACACATTCATCGTTTCTTCAAGAATCGACTGGACACCTTACTTCAAATATATGATTGAGTGCGTTCAGAACGGCACAGCTATTGACACAGACTGGACAGGTACAATCGAAACAGGTTCAGTTGTTCTTACAGACATCAACGAAAAGGCTGCTGCTCCCGGCACTGCTGAAAAGCTTGCTGAAGTTAAGGCTAAGCTCCTTGATGGTTCAATCAATGTATTTGATACAGCTAACTGGACTGTTGGCGGCGAAAAATTAACAAGCTATATGGCTGACGTTGATTCAGACGCTAACTTCGAGAAGGATACCGAGGTTATCGAAAACGGCGTATTCAACGAGTCAAAATTCCGTTCTGCTCCCTACTTTGATGCAGAAATCGACGGCATTACTCTTCTCGACAGAAACTACGGCTAATATTTAATTATCGTCTGAGACGAGGGGAAACCCTCGCCTCAGACTAATTTTGAAGAAATGGCTATCATACATAACCATTTCTTGAGAATTAGTGGAGAACGGAGGTTCATTGTGACTAAACAGCCTGCTATTCAATTAAAAAACATCACAAAAACATTCGGCAAAGTTGTTGCCAACAAAAATGTTAATCTTACCGCATACCGTGGTGAGATTCTTTCCATTCTCGGTGAAAACGGAAGTGGTAAAACAACTCTTATGAATATGATCTCGGGTATTTATTTCCCTGATGAAGGTCAGATTTTCATAGACGAGAAGGAAGCCCACATCACCTCACCCAAGGATGCCTTTGCATACAAAATCGGTATGATTCACCAGCACTTCAAGCTGGTTGATGTTTTCAGCGCCGCCGAAAACATAGTATTGGGCATAGAGGACGGCAAATACAACCTCAAGGAATCTATGGGTGAAATCAAAAAAATCAGCGAGCAATACGGCTTTGAGCTGGCACCCGATAAGAAAATTTACACAATGTCTGTTTCCGAAAAGCAGACAGTTGAAATTATCAAGGTTCTGTACAGGGGTGCAGATATTCTCATTCTTGACGAGCCCACTGCCGTACTCACTCCCCAGGAAACAGAAAAGCTGTTTAATATACTCCGCCGTATGCGTGATGACGGTAAGGCAATTATCATTATCACACACAAGCTGCACGAGGTTCTTTCACTTTCCGACAGAGTTTCCGTACTGCGCAAGGGCGAGTATGTAGGCACAGTTAATACTGCCGAAACAAACGAAGCAGAGCTGACCGAAATGATGGTTGGTAAAAAGGTTGACCTTAATATCCAACGAAATGACCCCGTAAACCCTACAGAAAGACTGACTGTTAACAGCATCACCTGTGTTGACAGAACAGGTGCAACCGTGCTTGATAATGTATCCTTTTCTGCCAAAAGCGGTGAAATACTTGGTATTGCAGGTATTGCAGGCTCAGGTCAGCGCGAGCTGCTTGAATCCATTGCAGGTCTGCAAAGGCTTGAATACGGTGATATATTCTACTTCGACCCCAAAACAGGCAAAAAGGAAAGCCTGCGTGACAAAACCCCTATGCAAATAAGGCAGATGGGTGTCCGACTTTCCTTTGTACCTGAGGACAGGTTGGGTATGGGTCTTGTCGGCAATATGGATATTGTTGATAATATGATGCTCCGTAGCTATACAAAAGGTCACTCTGTTTTCCTTAAACGCAAAAAGCCAAAGGACCTTGCTATGAAGATTATCAACGACCTTGAGGTTGTTACACCCAGCGCAAGCACTCCTGTGCGCCGTCTGTCGGGCGGTAATGTTCAGAAGGTACTCGTAGGCAGAGAGATTGCCGCATCACCCACCGTTCTGATGGTTGCTTATCCCGTGCGCGGTCTTGACATCAACTCATCATATATGATATACAACCTCCTTAACCAACAAAAGGAAAAGGGCGTTGCAATTATTTTCGTTGGCGAGGATCTTGATGTTCTTATTGAGCTTTGCGATAAAATTATGGTTATCGGTTCAGGTAAAATAACAGGTATTGTTGATGCCCGCACAACAACCAAAGAAGAAATCGGTTTGCTTATGACAAAATCCAAGGATGACGGAAAGGAGAGTAACAATGGCTAAAAAAACAACTGCTAAGCATCACGAACCCTTGTTCCACATTGTTAAGCGTGACGATATGCCACAATGGAAGGCCTGGCTTATCCGTGTGTGTACAATTTTAGTGGGCTTTCTGATTGTCGGTCTCCTTTCAATGGCTATAACAGAAAAAAGCCTTGGTGACACATACCAGATTATGTTCTCCGGCGTTTTCGGACGCCTTCTCGAGGGCAGTACCATAATGCTGTGGAAGTATCTGCAGGAGATTGCAATTCTCTTGTGCCTTGCACTTGCACTTACTCCCGCATTCAAAATGAAATTCTGGAACTGCGGTGCGGAGGGACAAGCCCTTATGGGCGGTCTTGCCTCTATCTTTTGTATGATTCAGTTCGGTGAAAAGCTCCCCTACCCCACATTGATTGCAGTAATTGCCGTAACAAGCATACTTGCAGGTGCTGTCTGGGGTGTTATTCCCGCAATTTTCAAGGCATTGTTCAACACCAACGAAACTCTTTTCACTCTTATGATGAACTACATTGCCACACAGATTATTGCTTACTATGTTTACATCGAGGGTGGCGGCTCAAACGTAATCAATCCCGTAGAGTACGGCAACTTCCCTGCTGTGGGCAACAACGATTATTTTGTTAACATTGCCATAGTTTTTGCCATAACAATTTTTATGTTCATTTATCTTAAGTACAGTAAGCAGGGCTATGAAATTTCTGTTGTTGGCGAAAGCCAGAATACCGCACGCTATGTTGGTATAAATGTTAAAAAAGTTATTATCCGCACTATGTTGATTTCAGGTGCTTTGTGTGGTGTTACAGGTATGCTCCTGGTTGCAGGTAAGGACCACAGTATCAACACAAGCCTGGTGGGCGGACAGGGCTTCACAGCCATTCTTATGTCGTGGCTCGGTCAATTCAATCCCTTTATTATGGTTGTTATGACTGCCATTGTTGTTTTCCTGAAATTGGGCGTTGCTAAGGTTGCCGACACATCCTTCCTCAATTCCTCTTTCTCCGAAATCATCGTTGGTATTGTCATCCTTATGCTTGTTGGTTGCGAATTCTTTATTCACTATTCAATCAAGTTCCGTCACAGCCAGAAGGAGGTTAAAGCATGATTATACAGTTTATTTGCCGTGCAATTCTCCTTGGTGTTCCGCTTCTTTACGGTTCAACCGGTGAAATAATAACAGAAAAATCGGGTCACCTTAACCTTGGTATACCCGGCATTATGTATGTTGGTGCTATCAGCGGTGTTGTAGGCTCATTCCTTTACGAAAACGCCTGTGGCAACGACATTGCCAATATGAATGCCTTCCTTGCTGTTGTTATTCCCCTGTTGTGTGCAATTGCAGGCTCGGTAATTATGGGTCTGATATACAGCTTCCTGACAGTTTCCCTCCACGCAAACCAGAATGTTACGGGTCTTGCCCTTACAACACTCGGTATCGGCTTGGGCAACTTCCTTGGTGCTTCACTTATTAACATCACAGACAGCGAGCTACCCTCAATCGCCCTTACAAAAACAAGCTCATTTTTCTCAACAAAGCTTCCGTTTGCAGATGATCTCGGGTGGTTCGGTGAGCTGTTCTTATCACACGATTTTCTGACTTACCTTGCCATTGTCATAGCATTGGTTGCATCATTTGTTCTTAACCGCACCCGTACAGGTCTTAATCTTCGTTCTGTGGGTGAAAACCCTGCTACTGCAGATGCTGCCGGTATTAATGTTATAAAATACCGCTACCTTGCAACCTGCATAGGTAGTGCAATTGCAGGTCTTGGCGGACTTCAGTATGTTATGGCATACGCCAGCGGTGTATGGTCAAACAACGCCTTCGGTGACCGTGGTTGGATGGCAATTGCTCTTGTTATTTTCGCACTCTGGAAGCCTTCATCAGCAATTATAGGCTCCTTCCTTTTCGGTGCGCTTTGCAACGCAAACAACTACATACCCGGCCTCGGCACAGAAACACAGGAGCTTTTCAAAATGCTTCCTTATATCGTTACAATTGTTGTTCTTATTATTACAAGTATGCGTAAAAAGAGAGAGCATCAACCCCCCGGAAGTCTTGGTCTTAACTACTTCCGCGAGGAAAGGTAACCTAATTAAAAATACACAAAAGCGGAGCAATTTTCTGATTGCTCCGCTTTTATATAATGCTTTTATTTTTCTGACTGTACGCTTTGTCTGTCACGCTCATCCTGCAAAAGCTGTCTTATTTCTCCCGGCATTTTATAAAAATCATCCTTTGATAAGCCCTTTGTTTCAATCGGATCAAGGAATGTTACGTACACATTGCCTGCAGTAACATTCGAGGTTGCCTCCAATCGTTCCCGCGAGCCTTCTATAAGCACAGGCACAACTACGGCACCGGTTTCCATTGCCACCTTCATCGCACCGCCGCGGAATTCACCCAATTGACCGTTTTTGGAACGGGTGCCTTCAGGAAAAATCACAAGACTTCTGCCGGTTTTCACCTTATCAATAGCATCCTGCAAGGAAGAGCGTGCAGTATTTTTATTGTTTCTGTCAACAAAAACACAGTCAAGCACATCCATCCATTTTTTCAGCATCGGCAATTCACCAAGCTCTTTTTTTGCCATAAACATAGGCGGTGCAGGGGTTGTAAGCACAATTGCAGGTATGTCAAATGCACCTGAATGATTGGGTGTGTAAATAACAGGTTGGTCTGTGGGAATTTTTTCCTGACCCTTAACAATGAACTTTACACCTGCCATATCAACAAGGGGATTAAGCCAATTGTAAAGATGCTCATCCACAAAAGGCTTATACTCCTGCCAGGGCATGGTTTTTTTCATTTCCTGTGCTTGCTTTAACTGGGGGTTAAGCTTTATCAATGTTGAAAAAAACTTACCGAACCATTTTATTGTAAATAAATTCATAACGCAAAAACTCCGTATTTCAATATGATATGTAATTTTACACACAGCAATAATTTTTTGCAAGTCTTTTTTGCTTTTTATTGAAGAAAACCGTTTTATATGATAAAATCGAGCTATACTCAAACAGAAAGGGTTTTACTATGAGCGAAATGTATATTTATACCTGGGATTACAATGTATTCACAATAAGTGCAAAGACACAGCAGGAGCAATATGCCGCCCGTCTTTTTGCCGATGAAATATCTGCACGTACAGGGGTAACAACAGAGGCCATTTTATCTTCATCGGGTAAAAAACCTGCGTTTACACTTGAGTTCAACCCTGATATTGAAAATAAAGACACGTTCACAATAACCTTTCTCGACGGTACATACACTATTCAGGCGCAAACAATACGCGGTCTGATTTTTGGTTATTCACTGTTTCTGCGCAAATCACTTTTCAAAGATGGCACCATCACCATGACAACAAGCATCTGTGGTACTCACTCACCGCAGAAGGCTTTGCGCGGACATCAGGCTGGCTACAGTCCTATGCCCAACACCTACGATGCCTGGGATTATGACCAATATTTTCGTTATTATCTGGATATAATGGCTTTTGGTGCAAATATATGTGAACACAACGGCACAAGACCGCGGGAAAACTCCCGTAACTGTCTCATGAAATATGAGCAGTACGAGTTTTTGCAGGAGGCAACAAAGCTTGCTGACCTTGTTGATATTGACATATCCCTCTGGCACGCCAATGACGATGACGAAACTGAGGAAGAGGCACTGCATCTGCGTTCAGAGCTCTACCCCACCCTCAAACGACTTGACTATCTGTTTGTACCCGGCGGTGACCCGGGAGAATTAAAGGCAGATGTGTTTGTTGACCGTTGTAAAAAAATCAATAAAATTCTTAAGGAATCCCACCCTGAGGCACAGCTTCATCCGTCTGCACAGGCACCACATTCAATGCCTGAATGGGGCGATGTTTTTATAGACAGCATCAAGGATGAACCCGATGAAATAAAAGCAGTTATTATGGGACCTAACCACGCGTTCCCTGTGCATGAGCTCCGCGCAAAAACGCCCTGCAAGTATCCCATCCGCTTTTATCCCGACCTTACACACAACCTGCGTTGCGAGCATCCCGTTAATTTTTTGGAGGATGACTGGCATTTTGCAATGGCATCCACCCTCTCCCGCGAGAGCGTAAACCCTCGTCCTACAGAATTCAGAACTCTTCACAGGATTTTCTCGCCCTATTCAATAGGCAGTGTCAGTTATTCAGAAGGTGTACACGATGATGTAAACAAGGCCGTCTGGAGTGCGTTGGAGTGGAATGCTGATGCTGATTTACGCGACATTCTCCTTGACTATGCAAGACTGTATATGCCCGGCATTGATGAAGAGAAAACGGCGGACACCATTCTGTTGCTTGAACGGAACTGGCAGGGTGACCCTGTTGAAAATCCTTGTATAGACTTCACCTATAAAAATCTGTGCGAATTAAAGACAGATTATCCATCTATGACACAAAATTGGCGGTTTATGCTGCTCTATTTCAGAGGATGCTGCGACAAGCTTGTAAAAATGCGCAGGAGCTTTGAAAACGGACTTGTGAAAAAAGCTATGCCATTTATACATAACGGCAACATAAAGGCGGCTATTGAAAGCCTTGGTGCTGATTATTCAGAGGATTACACCGCATTAAGGACAGAGCTTGATGCTGTAGCAGAAGATCTTTTCAAGCTTATCGGTATTCAGCTTGATATTGAGCATTATTTCTCCTACGGTTGGGAACGCGGTGCAACCCTGGAAACAATTGACAACAATGTAACAGACAGAGCATTTTTACTTAAAAAGCTTCAGTACGCAGACACCTTAAATGCAGATGACGGAATTCTCTTTGCAAAGTCACTTGCAAGCCGTACCGCGGTTGATGACGATGAAGTTTACTATTCTGTCGCTTTACACGGACTTAACACTCTCGGCATAAGGCAGACAGGTGAGTTTTATATGGATATCCAGGGTGACAGACCCTATACCAAGGAAACTCCTATTCCAATGTCTATGACAAAGGTTTATGACCATTTCACCTTCAGCGCAAAGTTCGGCGGCTTCAGAAATGACTGTAATTATCTGCTCACCATAGCATACAAGGGCAGTCCCAACCGTGATACGCAGGAGCACAAAATAACCGCAAACGGCCACACAGTTTACTGCGGTCCGCAATACGGAGGAATTGCCGATGCTGAGTTTGATAATGCTTTGCTGGCACCCGGTTTTGAGAGTGCAACTTATGTATTGAATAAGGAATTTTTTATCAACGGAACTCTGTTGCTTGAAATTTCAGAACCTACGGAAGGCTTCAAATTCTGCGAGCTTTGGATAAAAAAACAAAAAACTGAATAAACACACTTTAATTCGACCTTTTTTTCTAATGTTTTTGTAATAAAATATTGAAAAAGCAGGTCGAATTGTGTTATGATATGATGTGTATAGATTTGTCACAAAACTAACAAGGTTAAGGTGGAAAAAATGATAAGAATTATTTGCGCAAAATGTAAAAACGCTTATCTCAAAAAAGAGGAAGGCAACCTTATTTGCCCCTCTTGTGAGGCTGTTTTTCCCGAGGCGGACGAAAATCTGCTTTTAGGCGCACAATATTATAACGAGGGTGAATACGACAAGTGCGATGATTGCCTTATGAAGTATATCGTCAAAGCAGGTGCCGAGCCTACCGCTATTTTTTACAAGGCACTTTGTGACGGCTTCCGTTACAATGAGGACACCATTTCACTTGAGTCTTTGTACGAGAAGCTCCTGCAATCCTTGAGCGAGCTTTCAGAGGACTTGTTCCCTCAGTACCTTGCTCTTGCCAATGATGAGTGTGCAAAGCTGGAAAAGCTCGTAGCAGAAATGCACATCCGCAGCTTTGAAACAGCAGATGCAGAAACAATCAAAAAGCTGGTTTCTGTTATAATCAATCTCCAGAACGGAGCAAAGGAATTCCGCACAAAGCTCACAGAGCTTGCAGAGGATTACAACAACCGTGCAGCTAATAAAATCAGCGTAATGTTCTCAAAATGCTTCCTTGTCAACCCCGAAATCGCAACTGAAGTCGGCGGTCTTAAATTTGACAGAATTGCAGAAAGCATTGCATCGCACACAGTATTTACAGGTATCCTTTCCACCGACATCAAAAATCTTGAAATATACTACCGTTGTATTGTTATGTTCTTTGAATGGAACAGGCAAAAATACGACTTCCTTATGGCAAGCGCTGAAAAATTCAATGAGCTTGCACAATTGTTGGAAAGTGGTAAATACAGTGCAATAAAGGGCACTACCACCATCGGCGACAGACTTAAGGGTGCTGCTTACGACTTCTTCCAGGAAAGCCTTAAGGACCACGATGATGACGATGACGGTCATATTCAGACAGAATCTGTTGTTATTCTGGAATCCGAAACTGTTGACATTACAGAGCTTATGGATGAAGGCAATACGCCCGAGGAAAATGATAGTGCAGATGACACAGCAGTAACTGAAGACATCCAGTACGAGGATCTTTTCTCAAGCTCTGATTCAGATCCCGAAACCACCTCTGAGGAGGAATCCGACGATACAATCGTGTATGAAGATATCACCTCTGATTCATTAACAGCAGCAGTTGATACCGAAAATGACGATGCCGCAGCTGCAGAAATTGCAGAGGAAACTCCGAACGAAACCTCCCAAGAGGATTCTGCAGAGACTTCTGAAGAGGTTGAAGAAGCAGAAGAAGCTGCAGTTAATGAGGCTTCTGAAGAAACACCCGCAGAAGAAGCATCGGAGGATGCCGAGGGTCCCTCTGATGATGCAATTGTATTTGAAAATCCCGAGGATTATTACGAAAAATCTGAGGAAATCCCTATCGAGGATATAGTTGAAACAACTGTTGTTTTTGATACTGCAGATGTTGTGAACTTTGCTACACACGAGCTTGAAGACGTCATTGTTGATGTTGATAGTGATGAAGCTGTAGAAACAGCGGAAATTGCAGATGATGATATCGGTGCTACAAAAGCAATTGATGCTATAAAGGAAAACACCGTATCAGATGCAGATATTATAGAAGATGAACCTGTCCAAACAGTTGAGCGAATTGTAACAAAACACAAAAAGAATTACGGACCATTCGTTGCAATACTCCTTATAATCGTTGCAATCGCAGGAATTGTTGCACTTAAGGTTGTTCCGCCTAAGCTCAAGGCAGAAAAGTATTATCAGGCTTCACAACACGCTAAAAACAAAGAGTTTGACAAGGCTGCTCTGCTTTACGGCGAGCTTGAGGATTACGCCGACTCCGAACTCAATGCTAAAAAATGCAAGTATGCTCATGCCTGTGTTCTTGAAAGCGAAGGCAAGTATGATGAAGCAAAGGCAATATACCTTGAGCTTAACGACTACTATAACAGCAAAACAAAGGTTACACTCTGCACATACAACGGCGCCCTTGCTGACCTGGATGCCGGCAAATACGATGATGCCATAAATGCATTCAAGACAATTATCGATTACTCTGACAGCGCAGAGCAAGTAAACCTCTGCACATACCAGAAAGCGCTCTCGCTGATTGACAGCGGTGACTACACAACTGCGGTTTCTCTGCTGGAATCCTTGGACGGATATATGTCCAGCTCCGAAAAGATACTTGAAGCAAAATATAAATATGTAAAAGCACATATGGATGCAAACGATGAAATTACAATGTCCTACATCAAGGAGCTTGTTGATGAAAAGTATCTTGACAGCGCTGCTTTACGCCGCAATATCATTAACCCCGATAATCCGACGGCTTCCGATACAACCGCTGTTGATACATCCGAAACTGCACCCGATGCAACTCAGGCAGATGTAACAACCGCAACCACAGAAGCTGCTCCCACTCAGGGTGGTGTAAGGGCTTACGTTAACTATTCTCAGTCTGATAAACAGAGCGCAGAGACAAAGGTTGACGGTTCCAAAAAATTATATTTCCATGTAGATGTTACCGACCCTCAATACTACGGCAAAAACCTTGAAATTTATTACAAAACATCTGTAGGCTATTCTGATACAGGTGCCAAGGTTAAGTTCGACAAAAATAGCACATCCCACGTGTTTGAATACTCAAGCACCTTTGCCGATGAATACACTATACAGTTTGAACTGCGTGATGAAAACGGCAAAGCAATTGCAACACAAAAAGTTTCAGTAAACTGAACAAAATCCTCTCAATGAAAATTGAGAGGATTTTCCTTTGCCGTAATCATTCCATCATGTCTGAAATATCCTCGGAAACATCAGTCATAGCCATTGACATACCCTCGGAAATATCTGTTACCATATCACCGATTACACCGTTGTCGCCTTCTTCTGCAGAATCGGTAATCATACCGTCATTTGTTACAGGTGTAGTTGTAATTACATCTGTTGTTGTGGGTTGTGTAGTAGTCATTTCTTCATCATTTGCACCGCATCCGTAAAAAAGAACCGCCATACAACCTACAAGCAATAATGCAGAAAATACCGCAATAAATTTCTTCATAAATTCACAACCTTTCCGGAGATAACTTTAAGGTACAACTCCTTTTATAATTATTCCCCATTTTATCGACTAATATTATTATTTTGTAAGCACGCCGCCATCTGTATACATAAGCAGTAAAACATCTTTCTCATAGCCCGTAACAGGGTCAATATAAACAAGCACCTCCTGAGAAGGATTATTCCTGCTTACACACCTGTACTCATACACATAATCCTCTGTTTCCCACTCCGTTGGTATAAAAGCCTTCTTATATGAAATGATTTCCAAATCATTCTTAAGCAGTTTTTTTGCCTGAATCGGAGTGTATTTAATATTTTTGGGTAAGGTACGCTGAACGTGGTTCATAATATATCCCGTGGCATCAAATGCTGTTATCTGCCCGTCATCAAGGGCAACGCTGACCTTAATTAAATCGGTGTAATAGGTTATACCGTTGTCAAAATAGGCAAAGTTAATGGTACATATACCGTCAACGGTGGAGTAATAGCTCTCCTTAATTTTGGTGTAGCCCTTTTCCTTTAAAAATGCCGTAGCCTTTTTAACTGCCTCCTCAGCTGTAAGCTTAATCTCATTTGCATAAAATGAGGATATCATATAACTGACAATACCGCCCTTTCGCGTTACGGCAATGGTGTAATCACCGTTATAAAATGTGTATGTGGATAAATTACCGTCAGTTTTACTCAATAATGCCAACGCATTTGACTGCAAGCCCAAAAACTCTGCAGCCTTCCTCTGTGCCTGCTCCTCCGTAACCTCAGCCTGATTCTCCAGAAGTTTGGATTTCTTGTTTTGGATATGGTCCGAAAACGGCCCGTCATAAATAAGTGTCGGATAATCTCCCAGGCTTTGGTTAGCATCATTCAGTTTCGCTCCCAGGTAAACGCTTTCGGAATCATCCTGCTGTAAGGTGCTTTTAATTTCATTGAAATCCAGCATACCGTTTTCTTCCTGCTCTATAAGTTGGTTGACCGTGTTGCTCAATTCCCTGGAGTATTTTAAAAGCTTATTCAGATTTTCTTTTTGCTCGTCTGAAACCAAACCGCCTGTTGCGGCTCGCTTATTTACATACAAAGTGTATTCGCCCACCTGTGACAAAAACTTGTATACTGCTGATATTTCCGTATTACCGTCGGTAATCTCCGACAAGCTTTCTTTTGCAGACACGCTGGAACGCCACAATTTTGTGGAAATATCCGACAACATATCTGAGCTTCTCACATACATCGACTTTTGCAGATTAAGTGTAATGTCATCAAGGTATGTTCCAAGCTGTGTAAGGGCTCTTTCGTTTGATTGCAAAATACTTCTTTCGGCACTACGCAAAGCAACTGCATTGATAGTTCCCCACACGCCTAAAGACACTACAATTGCGCACAAAAAGCTGACCATTCGTATTGAGCTTCGCTTATTTCTCTTCATATTTTGGCTCCTTAGCAATATTTGTTTGTATTTTCCCCTGCTATTCACAAAATATTCAACATTTTTACAATAAAAGTTGATGCAAAACCATTTACAAATTCAACATTAATATAGTATAATTAATTGATTATATATAAAGGGAAGTAGTATTTTTTGATAGCCTATTTTGATAACAGCGCTACCACCAAGCCTTGCCGTGAGGCACTTGACAGCGCAAACCTTGCTTTAACCGAATATTGGGGCAACCCTTCCTCCCTTCATCAAATGGGGTCGGATGCTTCATCTGTGTTGCGCAAATCACGTAAACAGGTCAGCAAGCTTCTGGGCGTACAGGAAAACTGCTTTTACTTTACTTCATCGGGCACCACTGCAAACAATACCGCAATATTCGGTGCATACAACAAGCTGAAAAAGCAAGGAAACCGCATCGTAACCACCGCCATAGAACACCCCAGCGTGGGCGAGCCCATAAAATTATTGGAGTCAATGGGCGTGGAGGTTATTCGCATTAACCCCGACAAAAACGGCAAAATCAACGAAGATGAGTTTTTGAGCAGTATAAACAGCAGCACAATATTGGTATCCTGTATGGCGGTAAATAACGAGGTCGGTTCTGTTTTGCCAGTCAGTTCAATACGCGGTGCTGTTAAAAGCGCAGGCTCCCCTGCACTTATTCATTCCGATTGTGTACAGGCTTTTTCAAAAATACCTGTTACCCCAAAAACAATTGATGCTGATATTATTACCGTAAGCGGTCACAAAATACACGCCCTGAAGGGTGTGGGTGGTATTTACATCAAATCCCCCAACCTTATAAAGCCACATATTCTGGGCGGAGGGCAGGAGGGTAACATACACTCCGGCACAGAGGCTACACCAGCTATTTTCTCGTTCGGTGCTGCAGCGGAAGCCGCAACAGATATCAGAAAGCATTCTGACTATGTATCCTCTCTCAAGCAACAGTTTATAAACGGTATCGGTGATTTATCTTGTGTTACAATCAACTCACCTGATGATGCCATCCCCTATATAGTAAACATTTCAATTTCAGGTCTTCCCAGCCAGCCTACAGTCAATTTTATGAGCAGCAAGGGCATTGCAATATCTGCAGGCTCTGCCTGCAAAATGGGTCACAGAAGCCCTGTGCTGACTGCAATGGGCTTACCCCCTCAGGTTATTGACAGTGCTGTGAGAATCAGTTTTTCTCGTTACAATACCCCTGATGAGGTAGATTTACTAATATCCACCGTTAAAGAAATTGCAGAAAAATACGGTAAAAAAAGCAACTAACCGAAAGGAATATTATGAAAGAAATTATTCTTATAAAAGACGGCGAACTGGCACTCAAGGGACTTAACCGTTCCACCTTTGAGGATATGCTGGTAAAAAACATCCGTTGGCGTATTAAACCATTTGGCAGTTTTGAACTTAAAAAATCGCAGTCCACAATTATTGTCACCCCTCTTAACGAGGATTCTGACCTTGATGCTGCTGCTGATGAAATTTCAAGAGTTTTCGGTATTGCGGGCTATTCCCGTGCCGCAGTTACCGAAAAGGATATGGATAAAATTCTGGAGCTTGCTCCCGTTTATCTTAAGGACCAGCTGTCAGCAGTCAAAACCTTTAAGGTTGAGGCTAAACGCAGCGACAAAAAATTTCCATTGAAATCACCTGAAATCTCTGCTACGCTTGGTGGTAAACTTCTTGAAAGCTTTCCTCATCTCAGAGTTGATGTCAAAAATCCGGACATCATTGTCACAGTAGAAATACGTGATGAAGCATATATCCGCGGTAATCAGCTCAAGGGCGCAGGCGGTATGCCGTGCGGCTCCTCAGGCAGAGGACTTATACTCATTTCAGGCGGTATAGACAGTCCTGTTGCCGCATATATGATGGCAAAGCGCGGTATTGAGCTTGTGGGTATTCACTTTGCATCTCCGCCATACACCTCCCTCAGAGCGGAGGAGAAGGTTCATGACCTTCTGTCAAAGGTTGCACGTTACAGCGGCAGAATCAGACTGTATACAGTTCCTTTTACAGAAATCCAGGAGCTCATCCGTGAAAAATGTCCTGAAGAATACTTCACCATTATTATGCGTCGCTTTATGATGAGGCTTTCAAATATGCTGGCGCAGAACACAGATTGCCACGCCCTTATTACAGGCGAAAGTGTTGCACAGGTTGCAAGCCAGACAATGCTTGCCCTTGGTTGTACCGATGCCGTGGCAGAATATCCTGTTTTCAGGCCCTGTATAGGTATGGATAAGGAAGAGATTATTAAAATCTCCCGTAAAATTGACACATTCAACATTTCAATCCAGCCCTTTGAGGATTGCTGTACGGTGTTTACACCCAAGCACCCGAAAACGCGCCCTCAGCTGCCTGATGTTGTTGAGGCTGAAAAAGCGCTTGATATCGAAGGTCTTTGCAGCAGAGCATACGAAGGCATCAAACAAATTCTTATTACTGCGGATGGCGTAGAAAATGGATGAGAAAAAATTGCTTGAAAAAGCAACACAGGTAATTGAAAGTATAAGCCGCCACGGTCACACCCTTTCTCTGGCAGAATCCTGCACAGGCGGTTGGCTCAGTAAAATCATTACAGATGTAAGCGGTGTATCCGCCGTGTATAAGGGCGGCATTTGCTCCTACTCCAACGAGGTTAAAATGAATTTGTTAGGGGTTTCGGAGGAAACCCTCAGCACCCTCGGAGCTGTAAGTGAGCAAACTGCCCGTCAGATGGCAAGCGGAGTAAGAACCGCACTCAATACCGACATAGGTGTGGGCATCACGGGTATTGCAGGTCCCACATCCGACAACACACTCAAGCCTGTAGGTCTTATTTATGTTGCCGTAGATTGCGGTAATAAAACTATGGTAAAGGAATTGCGAAATTCCTTTACAGAAAATATACGAACAAAAAACAGAGAAAGTGCAGTCGAAACTGCATTGAATCTTTTAGGTGATATATATGAGTAACAACAAAAAATACCCTGAGTCGCCGTACAAGTATTACAAAGGCTCCAAGGAAACGGTAATGCGTACGGATGAAACTCAGAAAAAAGCAGTTACAAGAATCGTAAAACGCCTTAAGTACAAAAAAATGGCAATGAGTCTGGTTTCGGTAATTCTTATTATTACCATTATAATTTCAGGCTTTGTCGTTGGCAAAAAGGGTGTCGACAGGTTCCTTGTACTGCGTAATGAGATTAAAAATCACAAATATGCCGAAATTCCCGAGGATGTAAAAAAAGAAATGGACGGTATGACTGAGGAAGAAAAGTGGGCTTTGCTTTATGAGCTGTACCCCGAGCTTCTTGATGTCAAATTCCCCGCAGGAATGCTCTGTGACTATGCAATTTACTACGCGCAGAACCCCCAGACAATCGGCTACCTGAGAATACCGGGTACCAAGGTGGATTACCCTGTTGTACAGGCAGATAACAACGATTACTACGTAAACCACGACTTTTACGGCAAAAGCACAAGCTACGGCGCAATTTTTGCTACACACAGAAACGCGTGGAAGCCCCTGGACCGTAACACCCTGCTATACGGTCACAATATGAACGACGGTACGCGTTTTGCAAGCCTGCATAATTACAAGAACCTTGACTATTATAGGGAAAACCCCATTATTGAATTTGATACCCTGTTTGAGAAAAATGTGTGGAAAATCGTAGCCTGCTACATTACAAACGGTACAGTGGCAAGCGATAACGGATATTTCTTTGACTTCACATTCAATCATTGCTCAGATACTTGCTTTGAAGAGTATATTGAGGAAATCAACAAACGCAAGTTCTATGAAACCGGTGTTGACCTTGAAATTACAGACACAATCCTCACGCTGTGCACCTGTGCTCACTACACGGATGATAACCGTCGCATTGAAGACGGCAGACTCATTGTTGTGGCACGTAAGCTTCGTGAAGGTGAAAGTGCAGAAGTTGACCTGTCACTCTCAAGGCACAGAGATACACCCGTTAAATATCCGGATGCATATTATCCCTCACCGGAGGCTAATCCATACGCAAACGATAAAAAATTCTATCTATATTAAGAGGTGCGGATATGAACATTAAAGCATATTCTTTTGAACAGAACACTCATTCCTTTGCAGAGGTTAAACGCGCTGTTGCCGAGCAGCTTACAGAGCCCGGAGTATACTTTGAAAGTTATACAGACGCAAAGGCATTATTTACAGATGTCAGCAATAATATTGAAAATGCGGACGTAATACTCATAGGTATCGAAAACAGAGCATACCTTAAATTTAAGCCGATATTAATCAAAGCTTTCAATTTCACCCCTGCTTACAGCGACCAGATTACACAGTTGATTGGCGACAAGCTCTCCGACGAAAAGCTCAAAAAGGCCCACGCTCTTGTACCTGATGAGTCAATCGAACTCCTTTCTAACGACGGTCTTTACAGCGGCTTTTATGTTAAGGATGAGGAGCAGTTTATTGTCGTATTCCCCCTTATTGACAGCATTGTTCCCAAGGTTCTTATAGATGCAGAGCTTCCCTTTGTAAAGCAATTGGAGGATAAAACCGAAATTTTCAATGCAATTATTGATGCAGATACAACATCCACAAAAGCAAGCAATATTGTAAGCAAGCTCAAAAAGTACGGCTTTACACTTGCTATCCCCTCAACCCCCGCATCCAAAATTCTTAAGTCAGATATCAAGGAGTGCGAAGGCTTTGAAGGCAATGTTTTCTTTACTCCCTATGTAAATGATGCAGGTGCACAAGACCCGAAGCAGTATGCCGCACAGCTGGCAAAATCTGCAATGGATTTAAGGTCAACTGATTTGGGTGCCACAATTTCAAACATTTTCCGCGAGAAAAAAGGCGACAAAATCACAAGCTACTACTCCTTTATCAGCGTTGCAACTGCAGACAAGGTGGTTGTTAAAAAGCTCTTTGCAGACCCTGATGAGAGCATCGATAACCTGGTTATTGAAGCAACAAACGAGCTTTACTCAATGATTGAAAAGTACGTTGATGAACTTGCATTCAAGCTTAATGCCACAGAGGATGAGCTTGCAAAATACGAGCAGTCCCTCATTGAGGCAGAGGTTGTTTCAGACGTACGTCCTGAAGCAACTGTCAGCAGAAAAGGTGTTATTGCCGCTGTTATTGCAATTATCGTTGCTATTGTTCTTTGCATAGTTTTCACAGTAAAATACGGCGGTTATTTTGTAAGACCCATTGATGTACCTGCTAACGAAAGCCTGCAGATAAGTGACATCACACCCACAATCATTACATCAACACCAAGTGACGACAGCTACAAATCAACCGTAAGCTCACTTACATTTGCTGAGCTCACCGAAATCACATCAGGCACAGAGTTCAGTATTTCCACCACAATTAGCAGAGGACCTAACCTTCCGCAGAGTATTATTCAGACTCAGCCCACAGCAACAACCCCCTCTACTACAGCACCTACAACCGCACCCTCAACAACCGCACCGACAAC
>JAZULH010000066.1:0-18195 GCA_045602985.1 Acutalibacteraceae bacterium
GAAAGAGCTTGCAGTAGGTATTCCTGCATTCATTATGTCGTTGCTTATCGGTTTCTCAAGAATTTATGTTCATGTTCATTATCCTACTGACGTTATTGCCGGTGCAATTGTTGGTATTGTAGCAGGTTTGATTGCTTACGTACTCTTTACAAAGCTTATTTTCCCGAAGGTTGTTCCCGCTATTGAAAAGAAGCTTAATAAAAAGTTAATCTGAAACAACTAAAAAGAGGCTGAAAAACGCAATCGTTTTTCAGCCTCTTTATTATTAGTTTTATTCACCCTTCGGTGTAATCAAATCAATACAACCGACGGGGCAAGCCTCGTGACATTTACCGCAACCGATACATTTATCGGGATCTACTGTAGCGAGGAAATTTTCAACCTTAATAGCACCGTGTTCACAGGTCTTAAGGCATTTCATACAGCCTATACAAGCGGCTTTGCAATGCTTACGGGCAACAGCGCCTTTTTCCTTGTTGTTACAAAGAACGGCGGCCTGAGTAACATTAAGGGGAACCATTTTTATAAGACCCTTAGGACAAGCCTTGACGCATTTTTTACAGCTATGACAAGCAATGGTTGAAATACGTGCAACTCCGTCGCAAATATGGATTGCATCAAAATCACAAGCATCAACACAATCACCAAGACCAAGGCATCCGAAGGTACACTCCTTTGCGCCGCCAAAAAGCTGTGATGCCATACGGCAGCTGCTAACACCCTGGTAATTCATTTTATCTTCGGAGTTGGTTGAGTTACCCATACAGTGCACGACTGCAACTGTAGGCAGAACTGATGCAGGTGCGGTGCCGAGGATTTCTGCAATTTGAGCAGCTGCAGCATTACCACCGGGAGCACAAAGGTTTGTTTCAGTTGTTTTTCCGCTTGAAAGAGCGGCGGCATAGCCTGCACAACCTGAAAAACCACAAGCACCACAGTTGGCACCGGGTAAGCATTCTGTAATTGCCTCTGCTTTCTCGTCAACAGGTACAGCCATGATTTTTGATGCAATTGCAAGACCGAGACCAAGCACAAGACCTATACCTGCAACAAGTGCAATTGGTAATAAAATATCCATAGTCTAATCCCCCTTAACTGAAAATACCGTCAACTACACCGGAGAATCCAAGGAAGGAAACGGATGTAAGAGAAGCGGCAATGAGCGTTGAGGGGAGACCCTTGAGACACTCGGGAATATCGGCAGTTTCAAGCCTTGAGCGTACACCTGCGAAGATAAGCATTGCAACCATAAAGCCAACACCGGCACCGAATGAGTTAACCATTGACATACCAAATGAATAGCCATTATCGAGGTTAAGAAGAACAACACCGAGAACTGCGCAGTTTGTTGTAATAAGGGGTAAATAAATACCCAATGCGTTATAAAGTGACTTGATATACTTTTTGAGAACAATCTCAACAAGCTGAACAAGTGCAGCAATAATAAGGATAAATACAATAGTCTGTAAATATGCCAAATCATATTTAACAAGTAAAGTATTAATGGGGTATGTAACGGCAGTTGAAATAAGCATAACAAAAATAACTGCAACGCTCATACCAAGTGCGGTATCAACCTTTTTGGAAACACCGAGGAAGGGGCATATACCCAGGAATTTACACAGAACGAAGTTCTCTGTGAGGATAGCGGTAAGAATTACCGAAAAGATTTGTGCTGCTGTCATATCTTGTTATCCTCCTCTCGTGATACTACCTTAGAGCAGGTTTTTGCTAAAGGACAGCTTTCACATCCGTGAAGCTCAGCCTTTGGCAGTTTTTTCTTTTCGCTGATGGCGTTTGAAAGGGCAATAAGCAAACCAAAAACAAAGAAACCACCTGCAGGAAGGATAAATAATGTCATGGGTGTGTTAAGAATTGTAACACCGTTGAAGCCGCCAAGAACATTGTCGCCAAGAACGGATAACAGGTTTTGAGCATCGCTGAAAAGTGAGCCGTTGCCAAGGAATTCTCTGATGGTAGCCATACAGAATAATGCAGCGGTAAAGCCGACACCCATACCTAAGCCATCAACTGCAGATGCAAGTACAGGGTTTTTGTTGGCGAAGGCCTCGGCTCTGCCAAGAATAATACAGTTAACAACTATAAGCGGAAGGAATACACCAAGCGCCGCATCGAGTGCAGGAACAAAAGCCTTAACAAGCATCTGAACAAGAGTAACAAATGATGCAATGATAACAACGTATGCAGGAATACGAACTTTATCCGGAATAACTTTTCTGAGAGCAGATATAACAATGTTTGAGCAAACAAGAACTATTGTTGCCGCAATACCCATACCAATAGCATTAACCATTGAGGTAGATGTTGCAAGGGTAGGACAGGTACCGAGAACAAGTCTTAAAACAGGGTTCTCTTTAAGCAGACCCTTTGTGAATTCTTTTCTGAGTGAGCATTTCTCTTTAGCCATTGTTACCACCTGCCTTTATTGTTTCG
This sequence comes from Acutalibacteraceae bacterium, assembly GCA_045602985.1. Lineage (GTDB taxonomy): Bacteria > Bacillota > Clostridia > Oscillospirales > Acutalibacteraceae > DTU089. The sequence continues at coordinate 2,455 of JAZULH010000066.1, forward strand.
TAAGCACTGAATGCCTTGTTAACTGCTGTTGTAACAGCCTTTGATGTAATTGTAGCACTTGTGATTGCTTTAATTTCTGTATCGGTGCTTGTGTTTTTGTTAACACCGATATTGCCTTCACGGTCAATATACTGACTTAAAAAGTCCTCGGCAGTTGCCTTCATACCAAGACCGGGGGTGTCATTTATAGTGGTTAGCTTGACACCTGTAATTTTGTTAGTATCAATGGAAACACCAACCATACAGGATATGTCACCGCCATAACTCTTGGCGTTTGTGTTGAATACATAACCAATAACTGCACCGCTTTCATCAAGGGCATCGTAATAAGTGATGTCTTCACCCTCAACATTTACCGTTTTTTCCTCTGAAAAGGAATCAGCATCGCTCATAACAGCCGCCTTTGCCTCGGTAGAGGCTTGCACGGCAAGATCGGCAATTCTGTCCTTTGTCAGCATATTTGTGCCTGCAAGGAGTGCTGTGCAAACAAGAGCAATTATAAAGAGCATTATTGCAGGCAATGCAATTTCCTTAAAGCTTTTGTTCTTCATTTTGCTTTAGCCTCCTTTTGCTTTTTTTCTTTAATAAAGCCAAAGGGTTTAAGCTTTGTAAGATTATCAATATGAGGTACAAGAAGATTCATCAGGATAATGCCGAATGAAACACCTTCATTGTAACTGCCGAACTGACGTATTACACAAGCAACAAGACCGCAACCGATACCATAGATGATTTTGCCTTTTGAGGTAAGGGGACAGGTTGCATAGTCTGTTGCCATAAATATAGCACCGATAAGCAAGCCACCGCCCATAAGATTGTATGCAAGATAATTCAAGTCAAAATTACCTGCAATAAGCATAAATACGGCAACTGTACCAATGAACGAAAGGGGAATGGATGGTGAAATTACCTTTCGGATTAAAAGGTATATGCCGCCAATTAAAAGTGCAATGGTGCAAGTTTCACCAAGGCAGCCGCCACGTAAACCTAAAAGCATATCAAGAAGGTCAGCGGAAGGTGCTGTGCCGTTCTGGATTTCAAAAAGTGGAGTTGCAGTTGAAACTGCATCTACTGTTTCGTGCCAGTTATAGGGGGTTACCCAGGTTGACATCTGTCCCGGGAAGGAAACCATAAGAACAATTCTGCCCATAAGTGCAGGGTTAACAAAGTTCTGACCGATACCGCCAAAGAATTGTTTTACAACTACTATGGCAACAAAGGCACCAATAGGTACCATCCATACGGGTAAGGTTGAGGGCAGGTTGAATGCAAGGAGCAATCCCGTTACAATTGCACTCAAGTCAGCGAGCGTATTTTTGCGCTTTAAGAGTTTGCGTGAAATGTACTCGAAAAGCATACAGGAAACGACGCTTACCACATTAAGCAGTAAGGCTCTTGGTCCGAAAATTGCTACCGAAGCAATAAGGGCAGGAACAAGTGCAATAATTACGTCGCGCATCATACCCTGTGAGGTTTCAGGGGATTTGAAGTGAGGTGATGCGGTAACAGTAGGTTTGATTTTTTGAATTAATGCGTTATGAGCCACTTTTTGCACCATCCTCTCTTATCATATCTTTAGCTAAAACAAGGTACTGCACAAGGGGTCTGCCTGCAGGGCAAGCGTAAGCACAGGTACCACATTGCATACAGGCAATAACATTGCTGTCCTTAAGACCGTCAATATCACGCGCCTTTACGGAGCGCATTATATTTGTGGGCATAAGACCCATCGGGCACACCTGACTGCATCTGCCGCAGCGTATACAATCGTTGTCGGGCTTGTCAATGATTGTACCCTTCTGGAAGGCGAGTATTGCGTTGTAGCTTTTTATTATCGGAACATCGGTTGTTACAAGGGCAGTACCCATCATAGGACCGCCTGCAATAACCTTGTCAAGATTTGTTGTGAAACCGCCACAGAAGTCAATAACATCATGCAGGCTTGTGCCTATGGGCACACGAACATTCTGCGGCTTGATTATTGCAGTACCGTCAACTGTCATTGAACGGCTTACAAGGGGTTTACCTGTTTCAATATATCTGCCGATAAAAGCGGTACTTGTAACATTCATTACGATAACACCGACGTCAGCAGGGAGCTTACCCAAGGGAATTTTTCTGCCTGTGGCAGAGTAAACAATCATTTTCTCAGCACCCTGGGGATAGCGTGATTTAAGAGCCATGACCTTTATGGAGCCATCGCCAACCTCGTCGGCAACCTTCTGCAAAGCTTCAATAGCCTTGGGTTTATTATCCTCAACAGCAATAACGGCGTGGGGAATGTTAAGGTATTCCTTAATAATCATAAGGCTACGGATAATATATAGCGTGTTATCAATACATTCGCGGTAGTCAACAGTAATATGAGGTTCACACTCTGCCGCATTAACAACAATTGTGTCGATGGGTTTGTCCGGAGAAAGTGCAAATTTTACGTGACTGGGGAAACCTGCACCTCCGAGACCTACAAGGCCTGAATCCCTTACAGCTTGACGGAAAGAATCAGCATCGGTGATTTTCGGGGGCTCAATGCCCTCGAACAATGCCATTTCGCCATCGGATTCAATAGTAACGGCAGGAGCCATACGACCATTTGCCAGAACTGTATCGGCGATTGCAGTTACCTTACCTGAAATGGATGCGTGAATGGGCGCAGAAATGAATTTGTCGGAGTCACCGATAACCTGACCCACCTTAACAGTATCACCAACCTTAACAGTAGGTGAGCAAGGTGCGCCGATATGCTGTTGCATTGGCAGAATTACCTTGTCGGGTACAGGCATTCGCACAATTCTGCAATCCTGCGTGTTTTTGTTGTGGGGTACTTTTACGCCACCGCGACCGCGGGCTATTGGTGAAAGTACACCTGCAATGTGTTTTAACATTTTTTTAATCTACCCCTTTTTAGCATTTTTTTGAAAATGCTGTGATAGTTTTTTTGTTTGGTTTGAAAGTAACGGCAGGGTCAATCCGAAGATTGAACCTGTAACGATACCGCAGGCTGCGCCCGATACCACCAGTACGGGGGTAATCATCAATATGGCTTTGCCTAATATTATTACGGCAACGGTCAGTTGACCTATATTGTGAAATACGGCGCACAAAACACCTATGCCGATATAACCGATTTTATTTGTGCTTATCTTAAGAAGTATAAGTAAAATAACAAGGCTGAAAAGTCCACCGCAAAGGCTCATAAAAAAAGCTGTGGTGCCTCGCGTAATCAGGGCAAAAAAAGCCTTGAAAAGTGTAATACCCAAGGCATAGGGTGCGCCTAGGGTTACAGCACCAAACATTGTAATAATGTTTGAAAACCCCGGCTTTATACCCGGTATTGGGATAAACTGTGGGATAAGTGATTCGAGGAATGATATTGCAATGCTTAATGCGCACAACATACCCATAAGTGCAATTTGTGATGTTTTGTTTTTCATAGTCACCCCACCACTGCATCAATTTCCTGCTCCGCAGAATTGCCGGTGATTGTTACAACTACACCTGCAGGAACACAAGCAGCTGTGTTACCCAACATAAAAAGCTCACCCTGTCTTTGGCAGGTTTTGTCGGGGCAGAGGGCTTCCACAAAGCGGATTTTACCATCATTAATACGCAATGTTACCTGTGGATCAGTGTCTAAGGTTATTGTTTCGTCAGGGGCGTTCGCCAGGTTAATTCTCCTGACTGCTTCACCGTTTACTGTTATTACCGCTACAGGATTGTTGGTGTGAACGGGCTTTATGAATAATACTGAAATCAGTATTACGAGCAGAATTATTGCAATATCCACAGGGGTTAACAACCTGCGAACCGTATTGCGCATAATAATCTTCCTTTGTTAATGTGAAAATTTTGTTAATGTTCGTTAATAAAATATCAAAAATCGTGCAATTTTAAGTAAATTTAACCAACGATATTATACAACACAATACTTGCTTTTTCAACATAAATTTGATATATAATATTGTATATACAGGAAAATTTAGGAGGATTTTTTATGTATAACAATCTTTTTATTAATTCAAAGGTGATAAGCGGTAACGAGTGCCTTATAAAAAACAGCAATTTATTGCCGTCGTTTGGTGAAAGGTGTCTTATCGTTACAGGCAAAAGCGGTGCTAAAAAATGCGGGGCACTTGATGATGCGGTAACTGCCCTATGTATGCAGGATATTGAATATGAAATTTTTGATGAAATCGGCGAAAATCCACTTGTTTCAACAGTTATTGAGGGTGGTGCAAGGGCACGTGCTTTTGGAGCTGATTTTATAATGGGTATTGGTGGAGGCTCTGCTCTAGATGCATCAAAGGCGGTTGCAATATGTGCCGCTAATCCCGAGTTTGATATTGACAGACTTTACAACAGAGCGAATCCTGCAAAAGCGTTGCCTGTGGTGCTTGTGGGCACAACTGCAGGTACAGGTAGCGAGGTTACGGGGGTCAGCGTACTTACAAATGACAATAATATGCAAAAAAAGAGTATCGGCGGTGCCGATTGCTATGCATCGCTTGTTTTTGCAGATGCAAAATATACTTACTCAATGCCTTATGATATAACAGTATCAACAGCACTTGATGCTTTTGCACACGCAGTTGAAGGGTGGTTTGCACCCGGTTGTACGGAGGTAGCATCTGTATATGCAAGGCTTGCAATTCCTGTAATATATAAAGGCTTGAAGGTGTTGCTTGCAGAAAAATCCTTACCTACTGCAGATGTACGTAATGAGCTGTATAAGGGGTCATTGTTTGCAGGCTTACAACTTAATATATGCGGCGCTGCGTTCCCTCATACTGTAGGATATGTTCTTACAGAAGAATTCGGTGTGCCTCACGGAAAAGCTTGTGCCGCCCTTATGCCATATTTTCTGGGAAAAGCCAAAAAATACTCTGTTGAAAGATTTCACGAATTTTTAAGACTTGCAGGAGCGAACGAGGCAGATATTATTAATACAGTTAAAACTCTTGCAGGTGTGAGTATAAACGCAACCGATGAACAGTTGAAGGAATGGTGCTCACGTTGGAGCCAGGTGAAAAATTTCGATAAAACTCCGGGTGGATTTACTAACGAGGAAGCATTCCTGGCACTTAAGGAATTGTGCTGATATTTATGATAAAATTTAAAAATACAACGCCAATCTTTGTGATCGGCGTTGTATTTTTTATTTTTTTATCTTCTTAACAAGTACACTTGCCAGAATAAGTGCAGTAATGCCTGCAACCAATTTGCCGATAATAACGGCAATAATATGTTCACCGTTATATGAAAGTGTGAAAGCAAGATGGTCACCAAAAACAAAGGCGGCACTAACTGCAAAGGCAAGATTTAAAACTCTGCCCTTACGGTTCATTTTATCGGCACTTTCCATAGTGGCAATGCTGTTTGCAAGGGTTGCAATAAGTCCGATAACGGAAACGTCGTCAAGCTCCATCCTTTTGCCCAAGGCAGAAAGGGGCTTTTGTAACAGCTTGGATATAATAGCTATAAGGGGGAATGTACCTGAAAGGGTAATACAGATTGTAAATACTGTGGCAGCACTTTCCATAAGCGGTGCTGTGTTATCAAGTATTACCTTGCCTGTCAGTGTCTGGAAGATACCCAAAGCAAGTCCGCAGGTTATCATAACGGAAATGATTTTACCGAATATTGAAAAAACCTTTATGGTTATTTTGGGGAATTTTAAAAGACCTATTATGATTATAACTGAAATCAGGATTGCAGGTAAAAGGTTTATAAGCACCGTAAGAGGTGATATTCCCATTACTAACCCTGAGATCAAGCAACCTACGGGAATGGTGCTTATACCACAAAGAAGACCCAACAAAACGTCGTCGTGGTTTTCCTTCCCGGAAGAGTTAAGTGCAACCGGTATTGTGAAGGAGATGGTTGCGCCCAGCATAGATGCAACGCACAGACCGTGAAAGGCTCCCAACAGCTTATCAGCAGCAATGGAGTCGGCAAGTGCGGCGCCTCCCATATCATTTGCAATAAGGATGCCTGCCAATGCAGAGGGATCAAAGCCCACAATGTTTGCTACGGGAGTAATGACGGGTATAAGTATCGTGCTCAAGGCAGGGGCTATCGTCATCATTCCAAGCATTGAAAGTGAAAGTGGACCAAGTGTATGCAGTCCTTTTTCAAATTCATCGCCCAATTTTAAATGGTTGCCTGTTATTTTATCAAGTGCACCTATTATGGCAAAAATTGCCATAATGGTTGCCAGTGTTTGTGCCAAAATATCACGTCCGAATTATTTCTTTTTTGCTTTCTTTTTAATCTTGTTGAGGTTGGCGTTCACTTCAAGAATCTGTTCTTTTGTGAATTTGTTGCCAAGCATCATAAATGAACGCTTTATGGTAAAGCCTTTTACCATACCGTACATAGATTCAATCATACTCTTGTTGATTTTACCAAAACTGAATCCCATTACCTCGGCCTTGCCGTCCTTTGTGCCTTGTGACATTACATTTTTAATGAGTATAAGTATCTTGAGCAATGCAATTTTACCCTTGAATGTACTCATAATGTCACCGATAGTGTCGTTGATAGAATAGTATCCAACGGGAGTGCTGATTTCAAACCAGTTAATAACCTGGTTTTCCTCTTTCATTATGTAGTCCTCGTTGGGTTTATCAACCTTTCTGATTGTTGCAGTATCTGTAAGGTCGCCTGCTTTTACCTCAAGAACAGTTTCGCCTTCGTTTTTAACATCAAAGTAGAAGAAGGGGAATTGACCCTTTGTCTGCTTGCCAATGCTTACACCGTTTGCAAAAAGCTCAACCTCGGGACAGTTGGAGTAAACGGTAACCTTTATTACATCCTCTACTCTGTCTATATATCTCTTGGAGCAGATGTGTACCATAGGCTCAGGATTGAGCCAGGCCTTGTATGCGTAGAAGGAATCTTTTTTGTACTGACGGTCAAAGGTGACAAGACCCTTATGGTTCATACCGTTTTCACCGCCTTCAGCACGGGCATCCGCGGCAAAATCAAACATATTCCATACGTGTGTTGCCCATATATAAGGTCTTTCTGCTATCTGCTTTATGAGCTCTTCGTGGTAATAGCTCTGGTATTCCTCTGTGTAGTCGCCCTGTGTGGGAGTGGAGGTGTGCCAGTTAAGTGCCTCGCAACCATACTCACTTAAGCCGATAGCCTTTTTGGGATACTTCTTGTGAAAATCATCAAACCATTTGCCGTTCATTTCAGTAGAACCGCCGTACCAACCGAAGTAGTGGTTATATGAGAGTACGTCACTTATATGTACATATTCATTGTCCATTGAGCACATTGTAACTGTGGCAATGGTTGTCAGTCGTGTGCTGTCCATTTTATGAACAAGGTCGTTAAGATCACGGTGATTTTTAATAAGGTGGGGATCGTCTGCACCTGCAATGGTAATTTCGTTTGAAAGTCCCCAGAAGCAGATTGAAGCGTGGTTATAGTTCTGTGAAACCAACTCCTTCATCTGGCTTATGGTATTATCATAGCCACCTTCCATATGGCGTGAAATATACGGGATTTCTGCCCATATTACAAGACCCTTTTCGTCGCACAGGTCATAGAATTCCTGTGCATGCTGGTAGTGAGCAAGGCGGATTGTTGTAGCACCAACCTCCATAATAAGGTCAATATCACGTTTGTGGTCTTCATAAGAGAGTGCATTACCCTTGCCGGGGTAATCCTGATGGCGCGAAACACCTCTGAGGGGATATTCTTTACCGTTAAGTATAAAGCCCTTTTCGGGGTCAACGCTGAATGAACGACAGCCGAAGCGTGTACTGATGCTGTCAATAACCCGGCCTGATTTGATGATAGTTGCTTCTAAGGTGTAAAGGAAGGGGTCTTTTCTGCCGTGCCACAGGTGTGCGTTATCAATAGTCATTGTTGCCTTTGTGTTTACGGCATCTGCTGATGCTTCACAAATAATGCTGTTACCATCAAGGATTTTATAATTAACAGTAGCACCGTCAGGGGCAGTTACAAAGCTTTCAACGGTAACATCTGCGCTTGTACCTTTTACAGCAGGTGTAACCATAATACCGGGAGCGCCAAAATAATCAAGATCAAAATGTGTTTTGTTTACGGCAATAAGCTTTACGCTGCGGTAAATACCGCCGTAGAATGTGAAGTCTGCCACTTGAGGATAAACCTCTTCATTGGGTGAGTTATCTGCCGAAACAACAAGCAGGTTACTGTCTTTAGTGCTTTCTGCAGGTATTTTTACGCGGAATCTTGAGTAACCGCCGTGGTGCTTTGTAAGTGAAGCACCGTTCCAGAAAATTTCTGCCGAGGAGTTAACAGCATCAAATTCAATGTAGTTTTCCTCACCCGTAAGGTCTGATTTCAAAATTTCTTTTGCATAGTAGCAGGTCTGACGGGCATAGTCATTGCCGCCATCCTGACCGTCTGTGCCGTTCCATGTGTGGGGAAGGTCAAGGGTCTGCCATTCTGTGGGCAATACTGCCGGAGCAGTTTTTTCGGTATTTGTGAAATACCAATTGGAGTTGATGTTCTTAATCTCTCTCATTTTTTACGCAATTCCTTTCCGAATAGTGTTAATTTTGCTCTGTTTCTTGGGGGCATAAATAAGCAAATCAAGGGGAACAGCTCAAGTCTGCCTAACAGCATATCTGCTATAAAGGTGAATTTTGATAAATTACTGAATGAGCTGAAGTTGCCCGTAGCTCCGCAAACGCCAAAGCCGGGTCCGATATTATTGAGCGTTGCAACAACACCTGTAATGTTTGAAACCATATCAGTTTTATCTGCTGAAACAACGAGAACTGATACACAAAAAACCAAAACATAAAGTGTAAGGTACGCTAAGGCACCACGCATTGTTTCGTCAGAAACAACTTGACCGTCAAATTTTATAACCTTGACCGAGCGGGGACGGGAAATACTCCGCAATTCCTTAAGGGCGTTTTTAAGCAACAGTATAAGGCGCGAAACCTTAAAGCCGCCGCCTGTGCTGCCTGCACAAGCACCTATACACATTACCATAATTAAAACCATACGGCTAAGCTCAGGCCATTTGTCAAAGTCTACTGTCGAAAAGCCTGTTGTTGTCATAATCGAGCTGACTTGGAAAGCAGCGTGATGCAGGGCTTTGCCGACAGACTCAAACTGTGAATGGATGTTTATAGTAATTATAGTGATAGCGCCTGCCATAATACTAAGGTATGTCCACACTTCGCTGCTGCGGAAGGCTTCTTTGAAGCGTTTGAATAATAAAAGGAAATAAAAATTAAAGTTTATTCCGAAAAGTGCCATAAAGATTGTTATGGTGGTTTGGCAGAAGGTGTTGTAATCTGCTACACTTGAGTTAAATATACCGAATCCGCCTGTACCTGCCGTACCAAATGCAATTGTCACACTATCAAAAATTGGCATTCCACCCAGCTTTAGTATAACAATGAGAGCAACCGTAAGCATCAGATAAATTAAGTAAAGAATGCGAGCCGTTTTGTTGGATTTTGGTACAAGCTTGCCCACACTCGGACCGGGGCTTTCCGCCCTCATAAGGTGAAGGTCACCGCCGCCACCTGCAAGGGGCAATACAGCCATAACAAACACAAGAACACCCATACCGCCAATCCAGTGAGTAAAGCTACGCCAGAAGAGTAAGGAATTAGACAATGCTTCAACATCTGTCAGAATACTGGAGCCTGTGGTTGTAAATCCTGATACCGTTTCGAAAAGAGCATCAAGATATTTGGGAATCTCACCGCTGAAGTAAAAGGGGAGTGCACCAAAAAGACTAAGCATTATCCACCCAAGGGCAACTATTACAAGTCCATCCCTGGCATATATTGTTTTATCCTTAGGTCTGAGTAGTGCGAGGGCACCGCCCGAAATCAACAATATGCCTATAGTCAATAGAAAATCTGAAATTGTTTTATCACCGTATATAAGGGCTACTGCAAGGGGCAAAAGCAATAAGCCTGCTTCACACAAAAGCAACAAGCCCAGTATATACGCAACCATTCTCTTGTTCATATTTATCCCTTATTTCAAAATGTTATTGTAAAATGTCATCAAGGCATGAAAGTCGTTCTGTGGCTGTGATTATAACAACAGAATCACCGGGATAAAGCATATCAGAGCCGTTAGGGATTATAACCTTATTACCGCGTGTGATTGAGCCCAAAAGAATATTTTTTCGTATATTGAGTTCCTGTATGGGCTTGTTGATGAGTTCACTGTCATTGGCAACTGAAAATTCGATTGCTTCAACCTTATTGTTGATAATTCGTGTAAGGGCTTTTACATCCTCGCTGTGCTCCCCTGAGTCCATAGCACGCACCTGCTTGAGGATAATGTTGGCTGTGGTAAACTTTGGGTAAATAACGCTGTCAACATCAAGCTTGTTAATAACCTCACGGAAAATTCCGTGGTTAACCTTAGCTATTGTTTTGACATTGGGATTAACACTTTTTGCAAATAGCGAAAGAACGATGTTCTCTTCGTCAATGCCTGTAAGGCAACAGAAGGCGTCAGCATCTTTAAGACCTTCCTCAAGCAGAAGGGAACGGTTAGTACCATCACCGTGGACAATATTAATATTATCAAGCATAGCGCTGAGGTTTTTTGCAACCTCAAGGTCTTTTTCGATGATTGTAGTGTTCACGTTGATGTGGTTTAAAAGCTGCGCCAGGTAAACTGCAACCTTGCCACCACCGATAATCATAATATTTTTAATGTCAATTGCCTTAAAACCGATTTTTTTAAAGAATTCAGCAGCAGTTTTTGTAGAGGTAAGCACTGCAACGGTATCGTTTTCTTTGATAATAAAATTACCGTCGGGTATAAATACTTCGTTGCCTCGCTCAACAGCACAAGCAAGCGCAGGAATTTTAATTCTTGAGAAAGAATCTTTAATGGGTCTGTCAACAAGATTGCAGGATTTATTGGCAACAAAGCTGACAATATCTACCTTGCCCTGGCCAAAAATACTAACATTTCTTGCGGTAGGAAATTCGAGTGTCCTTAAAAATTCTGCTGCAGCTTCACGCTCAGGATTAACCGCCATGGTAAGACCGAGGCTGTCTTTTATAATATGAAGGTCACCGCTGTATTGGGGATTCCTTACACGGGCGATAGTGTTTTTTGCACCAAGCTTTTTTGCAATAAGACAACAAAGGATGTTGATTTCGTCGCTACCTGTAAGGGCAATAACCATATCACTCTCTTCAACACCGGCATCTTTAAGAGTCTTTGAGGTTGCTCCGTTACCTATAACGCCGATAACGTCAATATCCTGCAAGGTTTCGTTTATAACACTTTCGTCGGTGTCGATTATGGTTACATCGTGCCCTTCCTGTGTGAGTTGGTCTGTAACGGTATAACCGACTTTGCCGATTCCTACAATAATAATGTTCAAAAACTGCGCCGCCTTTCAGCAAATTTATACATAGTACATTATAAACTAAACATTATTTTTGCGCAATAAAAATGAATATTAAATGTACACAAAAGTAATGATAATATTTAGGTTAAAATAACAGTTTGACGAAGTCCTTGATATTAGATGAATTAAGGTTTATAATGTATATAACTAATTATGTGGAGTGGTGTTATGAATAAACAGGTTCGTGCAATTTATACTTTCCTTTTTTGTGTAGTGTTATTGTGCTCTATGGCGTGCTTTGGTATGGCTGCTGATGGGGATTTCAATTTGCCTGACATGATTAAGGCAACTAATTCCGGTGACTCTGTTTGTGTTTCGTGGGATTATAAAGATATCTGCGATGGCTTCAGAGTTTATAGGTCGGAGGAGGGTGCACCTGCAGTACTTGTGGGTGAAGCTTCAGTTGATGAAAGGGAATTTGTTGATGGCAATGTAACAAGCGGTAATGTGTACGATTATTACATTTCAGCAATATTCGATGAAACAGAAATTCAGGCAGAGGATTCCTGCACTATTATGTACCTCAAAGCACCTGAAATAACATTTCAGTATAATAACACACAGGGTATAGTGCTGGGGTGGTCTGCTGTTGAAGGTGCAGAAGGGTACCTGGTATACAAGGACAACGATGAAACACCTGTTACAAGTGTGGATGCAGATGTGCTGAGCTATACGGATTGCGATGTGACTCATGGTAAAGGACATACATATAGCATTGTGGCATACTGTGGGATGTCAGAAAGCGATGCTGTACCTGTAAACTCAAAAATATTTGTTGAGGCACCCACAGTTGTTAGTGTTTCTGCAGGTGAAGGGTTCGTGCGTTTCAGGTGGCAGGGCGTTCAGGATGCAGATAATTACTATGTTTACAAGAAAAATTCAAACGGCGGATGGCAGTTCTTTACCAAGACCAGCGGCAAAGCAATATACATTGTTGACCGCAATGTGAAAAGCGGTGAAAAATGCACATACACAATACAGGCTGTCAAGAATGGTGCCATCAGCGGTTATGACAGCGCAGGCGCAAGCGGTATTTATGTGGACAAGCCTGCCACTACCAAGGTTATAAATGCCAAAAACGGACTTTTTGTAAGCTGGTCAAAGGTACAGGGAGCAGCATCATATAACCTTTACAGACGCGATACAGTAAACACATCGTGGAAATTGGTTTATACAGGCTCAGCCACATATTTTCAGGATAATCGTGTGGCTAACGGAGTGTACTTTGCCTATACTGTAAGGGCAATAAGCTCAATGGGAAATTACAGTGTGTGCGACAGCAGGGGAACAAGCATAATTGCTCTTAAAATGCCCTCGGTTAAATTAGGTTGCTCGCCTTACGGTGTTGTTGTAAGCTGGACAAAGTTCAACTCTGCCGATGAGTACAGGGTTTACAGAAAAGCCACAGATGAAACCTCATGGAAATGTGTTGGTGTGGTTGGAAAAAACAGGAACACATACATAACAGATACAAAGGTAACACAGGGTAAGAGCTATTATTATACCGTTAAGCAGTTCAGAAACGGTGTTCCGGGCAGTTACATAATAGGCGGTGTAAAAGCAACATTTTATAAAGCACCTGTGCTTAGTGTGGGTTATGGCTCGGGCGGTGTTACATTAAGCTGGTCAAAGTCTGCAGTAGGTATGGGTTATGCAATTGATCGCAGGGTAGCAGGCGGAGCCTGGAAGCAAATAGCCGCGTTAAACGGACTCAATACATTAAAGCTTGTTGATAAAGGCTTTGCAAAAGGACAGGAGAACTTTTACAGAATTAGAGTAACAAGCACTAACCTTGTATCAAATACAGCATCGCTTAAAGGTATTGATACCTCAAGACCGATGGTGGCTCTCACATATGATGACGGTCCGTATTCGCCCGTAACAGGCAGAATACTCAATACACTTGAACAGTATGATGCAAAGGCAACCTTCTTTGTTGTGGGAAACAGGGTGAACAGTTATAAATCCTGTGTTACAAGGGCATACAATATGGGTTGCGAAATAGCCAACCATACATACAGCCACACAATATTGACTTCTGCAGGTGACAGTACCGTAATCAGCGAAATAAACAAAACCAATAACGTGGTGAAGAATGTTACAGGCAAGGCACCGGTAATCGTGCGTGCTCCGGGTGGTTCGGTTAACTCCAGAGTTCTGCGTCTTGTTGATTATCCGTTTGTCGGCTGGGATGTTGATACCCTGGACTGGCAGAGCAGGAATTCCGCATCCGTAGTTGCAAAAATTAAAAACAATGTGCGCAACGGTTCAATTGTTCTGATGCACGATTTGTACGCTTCTACAGCAAGCGCAACAGAAACAATAGTACCGTGGCTTGTTAACAGAGGTTACCAGTTGGTTACTGTCAGTGAGCTTATGGACTATAAAAACATTAATTTCCATGGCGGAAAGGTTTATCATTGCGCTTATTAATTCTAAAGTGCCCCTTTTTAAAACAAAGGGGCACTTTTTAAATATATATAGTATTTTAAATTTTATTAAAATAACACTTGATTATATTTTGCATATAATGTATAATATCACAAGCAAAAACGTACAAATGCTTTTTGTAATTTAATTACGAGATGTGGCTCAATTTGGTAGAGCGCTACGTTCGGGACGTAGAGGCTGTGGGTTCAAATCCCGTCATCTCGACCAAAAATGAAGGTGTGTACAAAGTGTACACATCTTTATTTTTAGATATGTGTTAATAACAGGGATTTGAACCCCCTCACCGAAGGTGAACATAATCGGGTGTTCGCGAAGCGAATGATGGGCAGAGCCCATCAAATCCCGTCATCTCGACCAAAAACAAAACGGATAGCGTCAGCTATCCGTTTTGTTTTTACCTAAATGAAGAATTGAACACACTGCTTTTACTATTCCCGAACGTATTCGGGACGTGGGGCTATGAACACGACCGCATCCGGTGGATGATACAGGGGGAATACGGGGTCCCCGAAAAGCGTTAGCTTTTAAGGGGATTGGAGCCACAACGGAGCTATGAGCTTTTTGAGTGAAACGAAAAAACGATTTGCGTAGTTTCGTGGCGGAAACGCGTAGCGGTCAAAATCGTTAGCGACGAGCAGGAGCGACCAACGATTTTGGGTACCGCAAGAGGGCCTTTGTGGGTTCAAATCCCGTCATCTCGACCAAAAATAACCGTAACTTTAAACAAGTTGCGGTTATTTTCTATTTATGATACAATAATCTAAAATAAGAATTTGTGAGTTGAATGCCTTGAGACGTGAAGACGCATTTTATTATATGTATTTGTTGCTTTTAGGTTTTTCGGATGGCTATGATGAATGGTTGGAGAGCTATTTGAAGACGGACGAACCTATGAGCGACCTTGTAATAGACCTTTATTTTTGCGGTTCGGATGTGGAAAAAACCATATCTTTGTTACATAACTATTGTATCGAACAAGAGTTTGATAAATCTGTTGTTTCAGATAAATTCAGGTTGTTCTTTAAAGATGCTTATTACTCAGGCAGAATGAACAAAGGTGAAGTTGTTTCCACTATGTACAAATTAGTTAGTGATATCGGTGATCCGGGTGATTGGAATTTTGATTATGATTTATGGGGCGATATGTACTATTTCGACGAGTACTATTCCATGGCTGAAGAAGGGATAATTTCTTGGGAAAGCTTTGATTTTGCTTTTCACTCATATCTTGATAATGGAACGCCAATTGATTCAGAACTTATCTGGAGAAAGAATACAGTAAGTGAACCATTGCCGTTTTCTATGGTAAAAGCAATGATAAAGAAACAATCGTTATTTGAAAAAATTAAAGAATTTTTAAAACGTTAATAAACGGTGGTGATATTTTGAAATGGTATGAAAAGACTTTAGTTGTAACCGTTGTAATTGTGTTATTGATTGCTTTTTCATCATGTACTAACCAGAAAAATGATTTAGAAAACAATGCCCCTAGTATTGTGTGGGGAAACCATCCAAATGCTCCAACTCTTATACTCAACGGAAAACAATTAGATGTATATACTTCGCATTACAATGTTACAGAGGAATATGCCTCTATTCCTTTATCAGCTTTTCTGCAGTCTTTGGGAGCGGAGTATGCCGATTCACCGCTGAATGAATATGGAGTTCAGTGTTATTCTTTTATGGGTAACCGATACATAATCAATGGAAGAATGCACCTGTTTATGTTCGAAGATGATTATAAAGCTTTTTTGAAAGAATTGGATGATACAGGCAAGGAACTTTCAAAGGAAACAGCCTCAGAACGAGGTTTGCTTCCCAAGAATCAAAGTAAGGTTTTATTGAATACAGACGAAACAAATATTGAATATGCGGGAATATGG
>JAZULH010000067.1:0-2612 GCA_045602985.1 Acutalibacteraceae bacterium
TGATGAAGCAACAGCTGCTATGGATACAGAGACAGAACGCAATATACAAAACTCATTGACAGAGCTGAAAGCAGGCAGAACAACTATTGCCATCGCTCACAGACTCTCCACACTACGTGATGCCGACAAGCTGGCTGTTATCGACGAGGGCGAGTGTATTGAGTTCGGAACATACGCAGAGCTTATGGAAAAGCAAGGTGCATACTATAAGCTTTTCAAATTACAGGAAGTAGCCTTACGATTTATCGGCATAGGCGAAGAAAGCATAGACGAAAAGGAGGATGACCACAAAGATGAAGAAAACCGATAAACTTACCATCGACTTTTTAAACCCTGATGAATGCCAATTCTCCTTTAACCAGAATGACTTTCTCATTTTTACACACAATGGTGAAAGCAAAGGCAGAGTAAAGCTTATCAGAACATACCCTTACACTCTTACGGATGAATACATCTGTGTTCATGACCTTGAAGATAAGGAAATCGGCATTATCCGTGACTTGAACGCCCTCGATAACCAATCCAAGGAAAATGCCCGAAAGGAGCTTTCAAACCGATATTACTGTCCTACCGTTACAACAGTAAAGAAGGTAAAGGAGCGTATGGGTAACTTCTATTTTGAAACTGTTATTGACAACAACCCCAAGAATTTTACCGTACGCGATATCACCAAAAATCTGCGTTTTGCAAGCGAAAACACTCTTCTTATCTTTGATATGGACGGCAACAGATACATTATCCCTGATTTTGATAAGATAGAGGAAAAAAGCAGACGTTTATTGGAGCCTTATTTGTATTAATTATGAAAGAGATCACTGCACACTTTGACATATCCCCCGCGGGAAAGCATTGTGACGGCACCTTGTTATTCAAGGACGGTATAATCACACTTTCCCTCGATTCACAGGAGCAAAAATTTAATATTCAAGGCATTAAAGAGGCTGTGCAATATACTGACGTAGGGTGCGGTCACCTTGAGCTTGTGCCCGTTGACGGTGCAGAGGACGGAAGCGACAATATTCACATCTGCCGTTTTTCAATGAGCTGTGTTGGTGAAATGGGTGAATTCACAAAGGTTATCAACCATTTACTGGAAACAGGTGAGCTGCTTGAAATAAGTACTGCAGACCTGCCTGTTTGCCCCAAATGTCACAGGCACTATTTCCGAGGAATGAATATCTGTATGTTCTGTGTAAAAAAATCCTATGTTTTTTCACGGGCATTCAAATACTTCAAGCCCTATGCCGGCACGGTGCTTCTTACAGGTATTCTGTTGGCAATCTCCAACATTCTTTCAGCCGTAATGCCGCTTTTCAATTCGGTGCTGATTGATCACTACCTTGTGCCTGTTGACGGTGTAACACCGCTGTTCCAATCACGCACAACCGGTATTCTGGTAACAGTTCTGCTTATGGTGCTTACCTTTGCCGTTGCCAAGGTGATCACTATGTTCAGCGCACGCATTTCCAACAGAATCGGTGCAAGGTTTTCCAACGACCTCAGAAATATCGTCTACGAAAAAATACAGGAGCTGTCTCTGACATCTATGTCAAAACGCTCTGCAGGTAACCTTATGCACCGTGTCACAAACGATACGGAGCGAGTAAAGGAATTCTTTAACCAGCAGGGACGATACCTTATTGAACAGATTATTGTCTTCACGGTAGTACTCACCATATTGTTCTGTACAAATGTGTGGCTGACGCTTCTCGTGCTTATTCCTATTCCTTTGGGAGTTTTCGCAATGACACGCTTCAGACACTCCACAATGCTTCGCTATCACAAGCAATGGCGAATAAACTCAAAAGCAACCTCTATACTCCACGATATTATTAAGGGCATACGAGTTGTAAAAGCATTCGGAAACGAGGAGCGTGAAATCGAGAAATTTTCAAATGTTTCAAAAAAGCTCAGAGATATAAGTGCATCCAATGAAAAATATTGGGCAATTACATTCCCTCTCGTGGGTAACTTTATGACATTGGGCGAATTTCTCGTGTTAATTGTCGGAGGTAAAATGGTGCTTGACGGTACACTTACCCTTGGCGAGCTGACACGCTTCAATATGTACCTGACATTTCTTTACGCCCCCCTGAGGTGGATGTCAGTGTTCCCGAGAAGACTTGCGGATTGTACTACAAGCCTTGTGAAAATATATGAAATACTTGATGAGGAACCACAAACTGCAATCCGTGAAAACGGTATTGAGCTTGATGCTTCGGGAGCTCTCGAGTTACAGAACGTTACATTCGGCTACAAGTCCTATGAGCCTGTACTCAAAAACCTGACACTCAGCATAAAGCCAGGTGAAATGATTGGTCTTGTAGGTCATTCAGGTGCGGGTAAATCAACAGTTATCAACCTGTGTATGCGACTTTACGACCCCAACATCGGCAAAATCACAATTGGCGGTGTTGATATACGCGATATCTCCCCCAAGGAGCTTCGCGACAATATCGGTGTGGTTTTCCAAGAGACTTACTTGTTCTCAGGCACAATTTACGATAACATTGCCTATGCCCGCGCAGATGCAGATTATGACGAGGTAATTGCCGCTGCAAAGGCGGCAAACGCCCACGAATTTATAACAAAGCTTCCCGACGGATATAATA
>JAZULH010000068.1:0-3296 GCA_045602985.1 Acutalibacteraceae bacterium
GGCGACATTTCTACTGTAACCTTATCACCCGGAAGAATACGAATGTAGTTCATTCTAAGCTTACCGGAAATGTGAGCTAAAATTTTATGACCATTTTCCAGTTCAACCTGGAATGTTGTATTAGGGAGTGCTTCAAGCACGGTACCCTCAACCTCGATCATATCGTCTTTGGACATAACAAATACCTCCCTGACTAATTTTGTTTTGGTCTTTAAATCTTTGTCATAATTAACGGTCCGCTGCTTGTAATTGCAATTGTGTGCTCAAAGTGTGCGGACAATTTGCCGTCGGTTGTTTTTACCGTCCAGCCATCGGACAATGTTTTAACAGATGCCTTACCCTCGTTAATCATGGGTTCAATGGCAATTGTCATGCCGGGCACCAAACGTGCACCCCTACCGGGAGCACCATAGTTCGGCACCGCCGGGTCTTCATGAAGTGCGGCACCTACGCCGTGACCTGTGTATTCCCTTACAACTCCGTAACCACGTTCCTCACAGTATGTTTGGATTGCGTTACCAACATCACCGAGTCTGCCGCCTGAAACTGCCTTTTTGATACCTTCGTAAAGGCTCTGTTCGGTAGTTTCTATCAGCCGCTTCGCTTCCTGAGAGATATCTCCGCAAGCGAAAGTAGCGGCATTATCACCGGTAAAACCGTTGATACAGGCTCCGAGGTCGATACTTACTATGTCGCCTGCCCTTAAGATGCGTGATTTGTTAGGGATACCATGAATAACCTCGTCATTTATGGAAATGCATGCTGCTGCAGGAAAGCCGTTATAATTGAGAAATGTGGGCTTGGCACCCTTGCTCTCAATATATTTACGGGCTATGCGGTCAATCTCCCAGGTTGAAACACCCGGTTCAACTGCCTCACCTGCAACCTTTAGTGCCTCCGCGGAAATCCTACAGGCTTCAAGCATCTGTCTGATTTCCTTTTCGCTTTTTAGCACTATCATGCTTAATCCTCCAAAACCTTGAGGATGGATGCTGTAATCTCCTTAATGGGAGCAGTACCCTCTACGCTGCGGAGCTTACCGCACTTTGCGTAATAATCCTTTAACGGTTCGGTTTGTTCATGATAAACATTAAGTCTGTCAAGAACTGTTTCGGGAGCATCATCCTTACGAATCTGAAGCTCGCCTCCGCAAGCATCGCAAACGCCTTCAACCTTGGGTTTCTTATTCTCAATATGGTAAGATGAACCGCAAGCTTTACATACACGTCTGCCTGACATTCTGTTTACAATGTTTTCATCGGGAACATCAATATCAACAACCTTATCAATAATGATGCCCATATTATCAAGAGCCTCAGCCTGAGGAATTGTTCTGGGGAAACCATCAAGTATGAATCCGCCTGCACAATCATCGGCTGCCAACCTATCCTTGATGATGCCGATAACAACATCATCAGGAACAAGTTTGCCGGCTTCAATAAACGCTTTAGCTTTAAGACCCATATCTGTTCCGTTAGCAAGTGCCTCACGAATGATGTTGCCTGTGGAGATAGTGGGTATTTTAAGTTCTGCAGCTATAATCTCCGCCTGTGTACCTTTACCTGCGCCGGGAGCGCCGAGGAAAATAAGTTTCATTATATTGCCCTCCTAATTAATCAAGGAAGCCTTTATAATGGCGAAGCATCATCTGGCTTTCAAGCTGTTTAACAGTCTCAAGAGCAACACCAACCATAATGATGATTGAAGTACCGCCGAGAGAAATGTTCATACCGTTCTCTGTCACAAGACTTGTAATCTGTGTAAACACTGTGGGGAACAATGCAACTACGCTGAGAAGCAATGCACCGAGAAGGATGATTCTTGAAATAATCTTTTCAATATACTGAGCAGTGGGCTTACCGGGGCGAATGCCGGGGATTGTACCGCTGTTGCTACGGATATTGTTTGCCATTTCAGTAGGATTGTACTGAATTGCTGCATAGAAGTATGCGAAGAAGATTATCATAAGGAAGTAGAGTACACCGTATACAACGCTTGTGGGCTCAAACCAACCGAAGAATGTATTCAGGAAGCTTTCCTCTGAAATCTTGTTAGCTACAAAGAGCTGGATTGTGGGAGGAAGTGAAAGGATTGAGCTTGCGAAGATAACGGGCATAACGCCACTCATGTTAACCTTAATCGGAATGTGTGTGCTCTGGCCGCCGTACATCTTACGACCAACAACTCTCTTGGCATACTGAACGGGAATTCTGCGCTCAGCGTTATCCATCCATACGATGTAAGCAATCATAAGAAGGTAGCAAACAAGTACGAAGGGTGAAAGGAAGTAGTAAATACCACCTCTGCTGAAGTAGCCGCTTGACTTAATACCGAAGAGCATTGTCATTTCTGTGGGAATACGAGAAACGATACCTGCAAAAAGGATTATTGAGATACCGTTACCGATGCCCTTGCCGTTGATCTGCTCACCGAGCCACATAACAAGTGTTGTACCTGCTGTAAGAACTGCAATAACAACAATTGCCTGGAACACTTTAGCAAAACCGTCGCCTTCATAAAGGAGATAATCCTTTGCGTTGAGGTAAATGAAATACGCAACGCTCTGAAGAAGGCCAAGGCCAAGTGTCATATAACGTGTGATCTTTGCAATTTTCTTTTTACCCTCTTCGCCCTCTTTTGAAAGTCTTTCAAGAGCAGGGATTGCTACTGTCAAAAGCTGAATGATAATTGAGCTGTTGATGTAGGGAGTAATTGAAAGAGCAAAAATTGTACCGTAGTTGAAAGCATCACCGGTCATCATGCTCAGGTAGTTAAGGAAAGTTGTACCTGATGCTGTATCAATAAGACCTGTTGCAGGAATATCGATAAAGGGTACCGGGATGTTAGCACCGATTCTGTAAATAACAACAATAAATGCTGTAAAGAGAATCTTTTTTCTTAAATCGGGGATTTTCCATGCATTAACCAAAGTCTGAAACACTTCAAATCACCTCTGCCTTTCCTCCGGCAGCTTCGATCTTTGCCTTAGCTGCATCAGAATAAGCATTAACCTTTACAGTGAATTTTTTAGTGATATCACCGTGAGCAAGTACCTTAACACCATCAAGTGTCTTAGTAACAAGACCTGCAGACTTGAGTGCATCAATATCAATTACTGCACCGTCCTCAAATCTCTCTTCGAGTGCTGCTACATTAACGATAGCAAACTCCTTGCCGAAAATATTAACAAAACCTCTTTTGGGAAGGCGTCTCTGTAAAGGCATCTGGCCGCCTTCAAAACCGGCACGCATACCACGACCGGCACGTGCCTTCTGGCCTTTGTGACCCTTACCGGC